>NZ_BAAAKW010000016.1:0-117614 GCF_039527955.1 Rhodoglobus aureus
CAGTGGTGCGCTAGGGAATCGACGGCAGCGTGGACGGCACTACTGGAACGCCTCCCCGCCCCTACGGTCGTGGTCTGTGATGGTGGTGCCGGGATCGCCTCTGCGGTGCACCGTGTCTGGCCAGAAACGAAAACGCAACGGTGTTTGTTTCACGTGCAGATGAACATCCGCCGTCATCTCACTTTGAATCCCCGCACCGATGCCGGCCGCCGCCTGCTGACGTTATCCCGAGAGCTGTCCGCCGTGCGGGACGAGGACGCGGTGATCGCGTGGCGGCTGAAGCTCGAGGCCTGGTGGCAAGCCCACGGACACCTCACGAAGGAACGCAGCTCCGACGGTCACCGGTACTGGTTCACCCACGACCGGCTCCGCAAAGCCTGGCAACTACTGGCCAAACTCAGCCGAGACGGCACCCTATTCACCTACGTTACCCATGGCAACGCCCGCACCACCAGCCCACTCGAGGGCGGCATCAATAACGGCATCCGCACCGTGCTGCGCAACCACCGCGGCATGAACGAGGCCCACATGAAACGTGCCGCGGAATGGTTCCTCACCCTGCACGAAATACCACTGGAACGCGCCCACGAACTCACCCCAGGCCCCACCCCAGCCCCGACACCCGAAGACCAGAAAACTGACGCTGAGGAAGAAGCCGAGCCGAGCTACTACGACACCAACACAACAGCCGAAGAAGGCCTCTGGGCCAGATCAGGATGGGCCGGCCGGGCATGACACGCCCAAAGCCATCCACACGTTTTGGCCTATAAGCCGCAATTTGACCCAAAACTTTATGAAGTGTGGGCAAAATGTGGGCAAAATGTGGGCAAAAGAAAACAGTGTGATGTATCAGGACATGTGATGTCTCAAGACATCGGTGACAGTTCTGCCTCAGGACATAGGTAACACTTTATGTCTCAGGACATCGGTAACACTCAGCGAGTTTTGCGTGGCCTGCGGGGTCCGTGGGGTCGGCCGCTGCCGACGTATTTGGTTCCGGGCGCCGGCCAGGGGTGCTCGATGAGCAGGGTGCCTTGGTCGTCGAAGACCATCAGCGAAGCGCCTGTCTCGACGAGGTAGGCGAGGGTGCCGAACAGGGTGCGGCTGACTTGGAAGCGGATCCCGCGAATGAAGACGGTCCCGTTGTCTCGAATGCGGGTCAGCCGAACACCGTCAGGCAGGATCGCAGCGGGCCTCGGTGTCGGGCGGGGCGGTTCGACTTTCGGTGTTGCCTCCCAAGCCTGCTGGGGTGTGATCCGACCGGGCAGCCCTTGGTGCGGGCGGTCGTTGTTATAGATCTCATCGAAGCGATCAACCTGCTCCTGCAACTCCTCGAGACTCGCGGCGAGGGGCTGTTTGTCGAGGAAGCGGAACAGGGTTTGGTGGAAGCGTTCGTTCTTGCCCTGCGTGGTCGGTTTATAGGGTTTGCCGGTGATCGGCTCGACCCCAAGCGAGGTGACATAGGCCACCAGCTGACCCAGCACACCGCGACGCGACGGGTTCAACGCCGCCCCGTTATCGCTCAGCAATCGCTGGGGAACACCGTGCGCGGTGATGCCTTTCGTCACGACGGCGATGGCGCCTGCCGAGGTTTCACCCCACGCAATATGGGAGGCGATAGCGAGGCGGGAGTGGTCATCGATGAGTTGGAAGATCACACATTTGCGGCCCCCGGTGAGAACATATTCAGTGCCATCGAGCTGCCAGCATGCATTCGGCGCTGGATAAACAAACCGGCGGTAGGAGGCTCGCGGTTTCTTCCTCGGCTCCAACCGGGCAACCCCCGCGTCGCGGAAGATCCGTGCCAACGACGAGACCGCCGGCACCGGCTCCATCCGCAGAAAGCGCATCTTTTCGTGAACACTGATCGGGCCATGATCCAAACCCGACTGCTCAAGAGCGGCACGAACGCCGACCGCTTGCGCCTTCACCTCATCCGAGATCCGGTTCGGGCTCGCCGTCGGCCGACGGGTGCGGGGCTCAAGCGCTGCAGCCTGGCCCTCCAACCGTGCTCGTTTCCGGATCGCATAAAACGTCTTCCGCGCGATCTCGTGCTCAAGACAGAACGTCGTCACCGACCCCCGCGGCGCATCATCAGGCCATCGGGCGATTGCAAGACGGACACGAGGATCAACAGGTTCAACAGGGCTCATCCCTCAAACATCGATCAGAAGTGTCACCACCAAGACCGCCAGAACTGTCACCGAACTATTGGGGCAGAACTGTTACCTATGTCCTGAGACATCACATGATGTATCAGGACATGCCTGACAAATCTGCATCAGGACATCTCTGACAGTTCGTGCATCAGGACATCTCTGACACTTAGAGGGTTCTGGGTTGTCGTCCTCGGGGNACAATGTCGCGAGACATATGCGAACTATGTCCCGCGACATCACACAGTGCGCGAAGGGGGACTTGAACCCCCACGCCCTTTCGGGCACTAGCACCTCAAGCTAGCGCGTCTACCAATTCCGCCATCCGCGCGCATCAGCGGCGCTACAAGAGCACCGCCGAGATAAGAGAATAGCACCATTTCTGAGCACGAAATGACGCATCCGACCGACAGCACTGCCTGCAGCTCATCGGCTAAACCGTGGCATGCAGATATTTCCCGGTCAGACGGCTAGCGTGTCCTTATGACTTCTGAGCCCTCTCTCGAGCGCACCGCTCGCATCGCGCAAGATCTCATCCGCCTCGACACCTCGAACTACGGTGAGGGCAACTCCAACGGCGAAACTGAGGCCGCTGAATACTTGGGCGCGCTCCTTGAAGAGATGGGCCTCACCACCCAATATTTTGATGCCGCCACTGGCCGCACCACAGTTGTTGCCCATGTAGAAGGCAGCTACGACACCGAGTCATCGGCACCCCACGCGAAAGAACGTCCAGCGCTGATCCTGCACGGGCACACCGACGTTGTGCCCGCGGACCCCAAGAACTGGTCAGTAGATCCGTTCGGGGGAGAGATTCGCGATGGCCTGCTGTGGGGCCGTGGCGCCGTCGACATGAAGAACATGGATGCCATGATCATCACCGCCCTCGGTGACATTTTGGGAGCAGGAAAGCGCCCAGCGCGCGACCTGATCATCGCCTACTTCTCCGACGAAGAGAATGGTGGCGAATTTGGTTCGCACTTCATGGTTGACCACCACTCCGATGTCTTCGCTGGTGCCACCGAAGCCATCAGTGAAGTCGGCGGATATTCGGTAGACCTCCAAGGCCAGCGCGCCTACCTACTTCAGACCGGCGAGAAAGCTCTCGTCTGGATCAAGCTCACCGCATGCGGCATGGCCGCACACGGCTCGCGAGTGATCAGCAGCAACGCCGTCACTAAACTCGCCGAAGCTGTAGCAACCTTGGGCCGCCAAGACTGGCCAGTACGGCTCACCGACACAACCACGTTGCTCATCTCCGAGCTGTCACGCATCCTCAAGATTGATCCAGAAGAGGTTGGGCCAGACGAGCTCATCCTCGCCACCGGAACCGCGTCTGGGTTCTTGCAAGCCACCTTGCGCACAACAAGCAATCCGACGCTGCTAAAGGCCGGCTACAAGCACAACGTGATCCCCGACATCGCTGAGGCGCTCGTCGACATCCGCACCCTTCCCGGTGAAGAGGATGAGGTTCTCGCCCAGGTGCGTGCGCTCCTGCCCGATGAGATCGAGATCGAGGTCATGCACCGGGATATCGGCCTCGAGACCAGTTTTGACGGGCCACTTGTCGACGCGATGATCGGCAGCCTCAACGTGTTCGATCCCGGAGCACCTGTGTTGCCGTACCTGATGTCTGGCGGCACCGACAACAAAGCTCTCAAACGACTCGACATCACCGGCTATGGCTTCGCGCCCCTGCAGTTGCCTCCTGAGATCGACTTTCCCGGCATGTTCCACGGCGTTGATGAACGTGTGCCGCTAGACGCACTAGTCTTTGGCAGGCAGGTCTTGGGAGACCTGCTTCTCAAGTACTAATTCTCAGCTGACCAGGAGCGCTCCATGGGGTATATCGAGGCCATTATTTTGGGGCTTGTTCAAGGCCTCACCGAGTTTCTACCAATCTCCTCAAGCGCCCATCTGCGCATCATGGGCGAGTTTTTGCCCTCGGCCAGTGACCCAGGGGCTACATTCACGGCAATCACCCAGTTGGGTACCGAGCTTGCCGTCATCCTTTACTTTCGCAGGGATATCGCGCGCATCCTGAGCCGCTGGTTCCAGCAGTTTCGCAAGCCAGCCGGTTCACACCATGAGGTATTCGACAAGAATCATCCGGATGTTCGGCTCGGCTGGCTCGTCATCATCGGCACCATCCCGATCGTGCTCGTCGGCTACTTCGCGCAGGAGTACATCCGTTCCACATTCCGTTCGCTGTGGTTGGTTGCGACCGTACTGATCGTGTTCGGCATTATTTTAGGAATTGCCGACTACCTCGGCAAGCGCATACGCGCTCTCGACGAGATGAAGTACAGTCACGGCATCACGATCGGACTCGCGCAAGTGCTGGCGCTTGTCCCCGGCGTTTCGCGTTCAGGCTCCACGATGACGGCCGGCCTCGCGCTCGGCTATACCCGCCCTGCAGCAGCGCGCTTCGGCTTCTTGCTCGCCATCCCCGCAGTCTTCGGAAGCGGGCTCTACGAGCTCGTCCACAGCTTCGGCGAGACGGATCGGGTGTTCACTTACGCCGAAACCGCGGTCGCGACAGTGATCGCGTTCGTTGTTGGCTACGCGGTGATCGCGGCGCTCATGCGCTACATCGAGAAGCGCTCGTTCTTGCCATTCGTGATTTACCGCGTAGCGCTAGGCGTGACGCTGTTCGTGCTGCTGTCGCTCAACGTGATTCAGCCGGTCTAGCAGTCCGCAAAAAATGCGTGGCTAGTCTTTGCCCCGCCAGGGCTCATCGCCTGCAGAACCCTGATCTGGCTTGTCGTCGCCACGACGAAGGTACTTCTCGAATTCCTGAGCAATAGCCTCACCGCTGGCTTCAGGGGAGTCGACGGTGTCTCGTGCCCGTTCCAGCTGTTCGATGTACGACGACATGTCGTCGTCTTCCCCAGCGAGCGCGTCGATACCGGTTTCCCAATCGGTGGCCTCGCTCACGAGGTCGCCACGGGGAATCACGACATCCACAATTTCTTCAAGCTTGTCGATGATCGCCAGGGTCGCCTTGGGCGATGGCGCGTTGTGCACGTAGTGAGGAACGGATGCCCAGATCGACATTGTCGTGATTCCGGCTGCCTCGGCAGCTTGACCCAAAACCGAGAGGATGCCTACGGGGCCCTCGTAGTTGCTGCGCTCAATATCGAGAGCAGTACGCACTCCGGGGTTTTCGCTTGACGTAAAGACCGAGATCGGTCGAGTGTGCGGAACATCGGCGAGCATTGCGCCGAGAAAGACGATCGATGTGATGCCGTTGTCAACAATGGTCTCGAGGATGTCCCGCGTGAACGCTTTCCACGACCGAGAAGGCTCGGTGCCCAATAGCAGGTAGATGTTCGACTGGTTGTTAGCGCTCAGTTGCAACTCTGCGTCAGCAGCAATGCTTTCGGGGCGCGCACCATTGGGGCGCGATGGACCGTAAATAGTCACCGATGGCCAGGTCAGTGAGCGATTGCCGTCGTCATCGTGAGCCACGAGGGGCCGGTTGAACTGGTAGTCGAAATAGTCTTCGGGGTCGACTTCGGCGATGGGGTAGACGTCTAGCTGTTCCTTGAGGGATCTGACGGCGCCACTGGCCGCCTCTCCGGCGTCATTCCACCCCTCGAAGGCGACGACCAAGAGTCGTCCGTTCGCGAATGGGGTGTTAGTCACTGGTCTCCTTTTGGTCGAGTGCCACGAATGTCACTTACTCAAGGATAGAACTACGATGGTGCGTTGTGACTCACTCCACTCCGGCTGCCGTCCTCTGGGACATGGACGGCACCCTCATAAACTCTGAACCGTACTGGATTTCTGCCGAGGTCGACCTCGTTGAGTCGTTCGGTGGTGAATGGACCCATGATGACGCCATGGCTGTTGTCGGCAGTGGTTTATTCAATTCGGCACGCGCCATGCAGGCTAAGGGCGTTCAGCTGGATGAACAGACCATCGTTGATCGCCTTACAGATCGCGTGATGACCCAACTGCGGGAGTCGGGAATCCCTTGGCGTCCGGGTGCCCGCGAGCTGCTGCTTGAACTACGCAAAGCAAGCATCCCTACTGCGTTGGTCACGATGTCGATTAGTCGCATGGCGCATCATGTCGTCGACAACCTTGGCTTCTCTGGCTTCGATGCGGTGATATCGGGAGACGACGTTGAGAACCCGAAGCCGCATCCGCAGCCGTACCGTGTGGGAGCCGCTGCCCTCGGCGTAGACATTGCCCACTGTGTCGCCATTGAGGATTCCCCTCCCGGTGCGACCTCAGCCTTCAGCGCAGGAGCGACCGTGGTGGGTGTTCCCTTCATGGTCGAGATCCCCGAAGATCAGACTCACGCTCTCTGGCCAACCCTCGACGGGCGTACCTTAGAACATCTTTCAGAACTTCATGCAAAGGTAAGCACTCGATGAGCGACGTATTTCGACGACAGAGCGGTGAATTCCGCGTCGGTGACCGAGTTCAACTCACCGGGCCAAAAGGCCGACTAAACACCGTAACGCTTGAGCCCGGGGGAGCATTCCACACGCACCGCGGCGTGCTGAGCCACGACGTGATCATCGGTGTTCCGGATGCCAGTGTTGTTACCTGTTCGAACGGCATCGAATATTTGGCGATGCGCCCGCTGCTCACCGACTTCGTCATGTCGATGCCACGCGGTGCCGCAATCATCTACCCGAAGGATGCAGCACAGATTATCGGTCTGGCCGATATTTTTCCGGGCGCCCACGTGGTCGAGGCTGGTGTCGGTTCGGGTGCGCTGTCGCTCTGGCTATTGCGCGCTATCGGATCCAGCGGCCAGTTGAGTTCGTTCGAGCGTCGCGAAGAGTTCTCTGAGATTGCCCAGTCAAACGTTGAGGCGTTCCTCGGTGCGAAGCCAGAAAACTGGTCGGTTACTGTCGGCGATCTGCAGGAGCAGCTGCCGGCATCCGTCGAGCCTGGTTCTGTCGATCGTGTGGTGCTTGACATGCTTGCGCCGTGGGAGTGCATCGAGGAGTGTGCGACTGCGCTGACCCCCGGTGGTGTTTTGCTCTGCTATATCGCCACTGTGACTCAGTTGTCGCGTGTTGCCGAGGCTATCCGTGCTACCGGACTCTTCACCGAGCCTGATTCCAGCGAGACGATCGTTCGCGGCTGGCACGTCGAGGGACTCGCTGTGCGGCCCGACCACCGCATGGTCGCCCACACCGGCTTCTTGATGACTGCGCGTCGACTGGCACCCGGTTCGGTACTTCCAGAGCTCAAGCGTCGCGCATCCAAAACAGACTTCAGTGACGAGGATGTCGAGATCTGGACGCCGGGAGCGCTCGGAGAACGAAATGCGAGCTCAAAGCGCCTGCGAAAGACTGCACGTGAAGCGAAGGCGGCGGCAGAGGCCGCGTCTTCAGACCGGTAGAGTGTTGGCGATGTCTGTGTTGAAGAAAAGAGTGTTTGTGCGCAAGCTTGCAGTAGTGGCCCTGAGCGCCGGAGTCGTTTTTTCGGTGTCCGGTTGCACCAATTTTCCCTTCGACCTAGCGGCGTGTTCGCCTCTCTACACTTCGGGCAGCAACTCTGCTCTCGTGAGCGCCGATGGTGAGCTCAGTGCTGACCCTGAGGCACAGTTCCCGACACCCCTCATTGCAGACGGCGTTGAGAGCGAAGTAGTCACTGTTGGCGATGGTGAGCAGCTCGGCAACGGCGACGTTGCCTCGCTGCAGATCACGATCTACAACGGAGAAACCGGCGAGCAACTGATCTCTACCGGGCACGACAACGCCGGATTGCGCGTTCCGGTAACTGAACGCGCTCCCCACTTCGGTGAGATCGCTCAGTGCTCCACTGTGGGATCGCGCATCGTGACAGTCGGAACAGCCGGCGACATCTTGGGCACCGAGAACATCGCCCAGAACCAACTTCCGCTGACCGACAACGACACAATTGTCATGGTCAGCGATGTTGAGAGCCGTTACCCGGGCAAGGCGGATGGCGCCAATCAGGTTCCGCCCGCTGGGCTTCCAGCTATTGTGCTGGCCCCGAACGGTCAGCCAGGTTTCACTTTCCCCGGCCCTGATGCTCCCACCGAACTCAAGATTGCAACGCTCAAGGCCGGCTCTGGCCGAACTGTGGCCGAAGGCGATCTTGCCGTCATGCACGCGAGCGGCATCGAGTGGAACGCCGATAAGACCTTCATGAACAGCTGGGAAGATTCTGGGGTTCCTGGAAACTATCTTGTCGAGAGCAGCGAAACTTCTGAGCGTGGGCTTCCGCCCGGGCTTGCCGAAGCTCTCATCGGGCAGACCGTTGGTTCGCAGGTTCTCGTCGTACTTCCCCCTTCTGTGGGATTCGCTCAAGGAACTGAACCCGATGGCGTGACCAGCGGATCAACGCTGGTGTTCGTCTTCGACATTCTTGGAATCCAAGAGCAGTAATCGTTCAACTACGACACGGCCGGGTGTCAGAGACATAGGATTTGACTCGTGCCAGTACCCAAAGTTCCGAATGAGGAACGACTGTTTAGCTTGGTATTAGCCTTGCTGTCGTCTGAGGCGGGGCTAACGAAGAGCGAAATATTGTCGACCGTTCAGGGATACCGTCAACGCTTCGTACACTCCGGCGATAACTCCAATCTCGAGCGCCAGTTCGAGCGCGATAAAGATGATGTTCGCGAACTTGGGGTGCCGTTGGAGACGATTGAGTCTCCTGAGCAGGCCGGCAACAATCACAACTTGCGCTACCGCATCCCGCGCGTCGACTACGAACTTCCCGACGACATCAGCTTTTCTGCTGAAGAGTCGACGCTGCTCGGTCTCGCTGCGATGGTGTGGCGCGAGGGTTCGCTGTCTGAAGAGTCTCGACGCGCAATGGTCAAGCTGCGTTCGCTTGGCATTGCTACTGCCGAGCCCGTGCTCAGTTACGCACCGCAGTTGCGGGTGCGCGAGCAGTCATTTGAGCCGTTGCGCTCAGCGCTCGACAAGCGGGTACTGGTGACGTTCGAGTACCTCAAGCCGGGGGAGCAGACCTCGACCCAGCGCACTGTTGCTCCTCTCGCCCTTGTGCAGCATCAGGGCCGGTGGCACCTCTACGCAAACGATCCCGCGACGGATCGCTTTAAGACTTTCCTGCTCCGCCGCATCGTGAGCACAGTACGGGCGAGCAAAAAGCTTTTCGAGGATTCGACGGTGGATGCCGCGGCACGCGCCCTGGCCGAGTTGGAAGCCGTGTGGCAATCCAATGTCGCTGTAGTGCGCGTCGAGGCGGGCACCGACGCAGCAACCCGTTTGAGTAAACGTCGCGGCGCAACAGCAAGTCCGACTACCGATCTTGAACTTCACTTCACTGACCTCAACATCTTTGCTGATGAGCTGGCAAGTTTTGGGCCTGAGGTGCTTGTGGTTTCCCCGCCGGCGCTGCGTGTTGCGGTCGTTGAACGCCTGACCAGAACGGCGGCAGACCATGGCTAAGAAAGTTCAACCGCTGCGCGCCCAAGACAAGCTGGTCTATTTGCTCGCGCTTGTTCCGTATTTGATGGATCAGGACCGTGTGAGCGTCGCGGAGGCAGCCGCGCACTTTGGCGTTCCCGAGCAGCAGATTCGGGATGCCGTGCGTCTGATTGCGGTGTCGGGAATTCCTGGCGAGACGGCCACCTATCAAGACAGTGACCTGTTCGACATCGCTTGGGATGACTTCGAAGAGAACGACCAGATCGTGCTTACCCACATGGTGGCAATCGACGATTCACCGCGGTTCTCTGCTCGTGAAGCATCCGCTCTGATCGCAGGCCTTCAGTACCTTTCGGGACTGCCCGAGCACGCTGATCGCGCCGCGATTGCGACGCTGATGTCGAAACTCTCACGTGGGGCATCCGCTCAACCGACGGCTATGGGCATTGAGTCGAGCGATCTCGATGAAACTCTTGCCCTGATTCGCGAGTCGGTAGCCGCTGGCACCCAAATTGCGTTCGATTACCGCAATTCACGCGGAGAGTCGGAGCGACGTCGCATCGATCCATTGCGCGTTGAGTCAGTGGATTCCGATTGGTATGTTCGCGGCTGGTGTCACTCTCGTGAAGACGTGCGTACGTTCCGCCTTGACCGCATCTCGAACCCCACTATGACGTCGGAACCGATCACGCATACGGCAGCCGATGTGAGCCTTCCAGAGACGCTGTTTGATGCGTCGCCCGAAGATTTCGAGGTCACTATCGATGTTGTTGAGAGTGCGATCCCGTTGTTGGGCGACTATGTGGCTGAGAATGCTCGATTGGTTGCGACGGGGGATCGCGTGCGCACGACGGTCCGCGTTCCGCACTTCCATGGCCTCAAGCGTCTTGTAGCAGGACTCCCAGGTGTCGTCATGGTAATCGCACCCGCCGAAGCTCGCGAAGCGGTGTCACGGTGGGCTAGCGCTGGCGCTGACCGTTACACGGAATTACCAAGGTGATGCTGTGATCGAGTGGTGGGGATGGCTTCTTATCTGGGTGGGCCTCGTGCTCGCGCTATTGGTGGTGCTTGCATTTCTTGCTTACAGGCTCTTTCGCAAGGCGATTTCCCTTATGCACGAGTTGTCTGCCGTGGTTGACAAGACGTCAGTGCTGGATGCGGACACTGCTGAGCTCTCTCAGCCGCAGATTGCTGTTCTTGCCGAAATGAGTGATATCCGTGCGCGACATGAGTCTCAACGGCGTCGGCGCCTCGACTTGAAGCTTGCGCGTCACGAGCGCCGTATTGAGCGTGCTAAACGGATCACCAAGCGCGATGCAAGCACGGCACAGTGGCCAGAGAGTTGGTCGTAGGTGGGGTGGCTTATCGCGGCAGCCCTGCTGCTTCTCGCGCTGCTCTGGACAGCGACGCGGTTGCGACGGCGCTCTATCCGCACCTTATTGCTCGCGACTGGAGTCCAAACTTCAGGGACGAGCAGCCTCCACCGTAGGGGCCCTCGCACCCCGCGCATCGCGGTGCGTTACACAGACAATTCCGGCACCGAGCGAGTGGTGGTGAAGGCCCTGGTAAGTGCAGGGGATGCCGAGTTACTCAAGAAGCCCGCTGTTGTGCTCTACCATCCGAAGCGTGCTAGCCGTTCTGACTACGTGCTGGTCGGATTCGGACAACAACCGCGTACGTGGTTTCCTGTTGAGTTCGCACCAAGCACGAAAGCAGACCCAGTCCGCGAGTAATCCGGCCAGCCTTAGCGCCTCGGCGAAGCGCTGAGTATGATGGCTACACATAGTCTTCGACAGTCAAAGGATGTACCCACATGCTCGGCAATCTCTCCGGGGCACACCTGATCATCATTCTGGTGGTCATACTGCTGTTGTTCGGCGCACCCAAACTTCCTGGGCTCGCTCGCAGTATCGGTCAATCGATGCGAATTTTCCGCAGCGAAGTCAAGACTATGAAAGACGAGAACGACGGCGACGACAAGAGTTCGTCATCGTCCGCTGACTCCAACGACTCCACGCCTCCGAAGCCTTAGCTTTTATGGCGCGTACCAGTAGGTGGCGCAATAAGAGCGACGAACGGATGTCGCTCGGAGCCCACCTGATAGAGCTGCGTAAGCGGTTGACGATTTCAGCGATCGCCATCATCGCGACCGCCATTGGTTCCATTTTCATCGTGGAGTTCGTGATTGATGCCCTTCGCGCTCCGATCACGAACATTGCAGACGCGACCGGGCGGGGTGCGGCTCTCAACTACGACGCGGTGACTCAAGCGTTTGATATCCACTTCCAGATCATTCTCACCGTCGGAATTGTGGCGGCTAGTCCGGTCTGGCTCTACCAAGTGTGGGCGTTCTTGGTTCCTGGCTTGGTGCGCAAAGAGAAGCAGTATGCGATCGGGTTCCTGTCGGCCGCAATCCCGCTGTTCTTGGCGGGGTGTGCCGCTGGCTGGCTCATAATGCCGAACATCGTGACGCTGATGCTCAGTTTCGCCGGCGATCAGGATCTTTCCAATCTGAATGCCAAATACTACTATGATTTTATCGTCAAGTTGATGCTAGCGATCGGGATCGCATTCGTGCTGCCGGTCTTCATCGTCTTGTTGAACTTCGTCGGCGTTCTTTCGGCAAGCGCGATTCTCAAGGGCTGGCGCGTAGCGATTTTGGCAATCTGTCTGTTCACGGCGATGGCCACGCCCGCCGCAGATGTCATCTCGATGTTCCTGCTCGCGATCCCGATGGTGATCCTCTACTTCTCGGCCGCTCTTATTGCCTGGCTTCATGATCGACGAGCCGCTAAGCGCGCGGCGAAGTTCGATGCTGAGCTGGGCGCCGACGCCTAGGCTGCAACCGAGCATGCTGCACTCGTCTTTGCTGCCACCGTTTAGGCTGTAGTCAATGACTGATCTGTCTCCCGCCAAACGTTTCGCTGCGGCGAAGAAGCGTCGCGGTTACCCCGTGCTTGAAGCTTTTCGCGCCAGCCAGCGTTTTGACCTTGACGAGTTCCAGGTCTCGGCATGCCAAGTGGTTGAAGACGACAAGAGTGTTTTGGTCGCAGCCCCGACCGGTGCAGGCAAGACGATCATCGCCGAATTTGCGATCTATCGGGCGATGCAGCTCGACGGCCCGAAGGTCTTTTACACCGCGCCAATGAAGGCACTCAGTAACCAGAAGTTCCAAGAACTCGTCACTGAGTACGGCGCCGAGAACGTGGGCCTCCTGACGGGAGATACCAACGTCAATGCAAGCGCTCGGATCGTCGTCATGACGACCGAAGTGCTGCGAAACATGCTTTACGCCAAGTCTGACTTGCTGCGCAATCTCAGTACCGTGGTGATGGATGAAGTTCACTTCTTGGGCGATCGCTTCCGCGGTGCCGTCTGGGAAGAGGTAATCATCCACCTTCCTGAAGATGTTCATATGGTCTCGCTGAGCGCGACAGTATCGAATGCTGAGGAGTTCGGCGACTGGCTGCAGGCTGTTCGCGGCGATACAGAAGTTATCGTCTCAGAAGAGCGTCCTGTGCCTCTAGAACAGCATGTTCTGGTCAGCAGCAAGCTTGTGGATCTCTTCGACTCCTCCGGGCTCGCCGCAACTCATCGGGTCAACCCCGAGCTCGTGCAAATGGCTCGCTTTGGTGGTCGCAGCCAGAGCGTACGCAATCGCAAGAACAGCGGGCGTTACGAATCACGTGGCGGTCGACCTGCGCGTACCAAAATGGACCGCGCGGATGTCGTCGCGATGCTCTCATCCAAAAACCTCGTGCCCGCAATTTTCTTCATTTTCAGTCGCATGGGCTGCGATCAGGCAGTGAACCAGGTTCTTCGTGCTGGGGTTCGCCTGACGACGGTGCAGGAGCGTGACGAGATTCGCGAAATCGTGGAGGCTCGTTGCCGCACGCTGCTCGACGAAGATCTAGCCGTACTTGGTTATTGGGAGTGGCTGAATGCACTCGAGCGCGGTGTTGCGGCCCATCACGCCGGCATGCTTCCCGCTTTCAAAGAGGTCGTTGAGGAGCTTTTCCAAAAGAAGCTCGTGAAGGCCGTGTTCGCAACAGAGACGCTTGCTCTTGGCATCAATATGCCAGCTCGCACGGTTGTTCTTGAGAAGCTTGAGAAATTCAACGGTGAAGCTCGCGTTCCGATTACTCCGGGGGAGTACACCCAGCTCACCGGCCGTGCGGGCCGTCGCGGTATCGATATCGAGGGCCATTCGGTCATCCAGTGGGTTGACGGGCTAGACCCGCAAGCCGTCGCCTCTCTCGCGTCTCGCCGCACCTATCCGCTCAATTCAAGCTTCAAACCGACCTACAATATGGCGGTGAACCTGATCGAGCTCTTTGGTCGGGAGCACACACGCGAAATCTTGGAGTCAAGTTTCGCGCAGTTCCAAGCAGACCGCGCGGTGGTCGACTTGGCGCGCAAAGTTCGGTCTCAAAAGAACTCGCTTGAGGGCTATGAGAAGTCAATGCAGTGCCATCTGGGCGACTTTGCTGAGTACTCGCGCATCCGTCGTGAGCTGAACGACCTAGAGCGCAAGACCTCGCCAAAGAACGATCCGAACCAGCGGGCCGATCGGGAGAGACGCCAGCGCAAGCTCGCCAGTCTCCGCAGTCAGATGCGCAAACACGATTGCCATGCGTGCCCCGAGCGTGAGTCTCATGCACGCTGGGCCGAGCGGTGGTGGCGTCTTAAGCGCGAGACAGATCAGCTGACCCGTCAGATTCAGAACCGCACGGGTGCCGTAGCGAAGATTTTCGATCGGGTTACCGATGTTCTTACTCAGCTCAACTACATCGAGCCGGGTGCCAACGGTGAGATGACGATCAACGAGCATGGCCGAATTCTTCGTCGCATTTATGGTGAGCGTGACTTGCTCGTTGCCGAGTGTCTTCGTCACGGTTTTTGGAAAGATTTGGATGCCGCGTCGATGGCGGCAATGGCGACCACCCTTGTCTATGAACCCCGCCGTGATGAGGGCGACCTCAGCGACCGCTATCTTCCCCGCGGCCCGTTCCGCGAAGCCTTCGACAAGACGTCAACTCTGTGGGCACAGCTCGACGATCTTGAACGCGATAACCGCCTCCCGGGCAGCCAACCCCTCGCCACCGGGCTCTCACTCGCGATGTACCGCTGGGCAAACGGCGCGAACCTCGACTCAGTGCTTGACCTCGCCGACATGGCTGCTGGCGACTTTGTGCGCTCAACGAAGCAGGCAATAGACCTTCTCGACCAGCTCTCGGTCGTGGCCGATGGTGATGTGGGTCGCACGGCTCGCAAGGCTCTCGACGGTATCCGACGGGGAATCGTCGCATACAGTTCTGTCGCTTAGGCTCAACGAGTGATGCCCCACAAACCCGTTGCTGTGTTGCCCCTCTGGGCTGCAGTAGTTACTGCACTCGCCTCGGGGCCTGTACTGGATGCTGGATTCCCTGACAAGAACATCTGGCCGATGACCTTCGTCGGCATTGCTCTCGTGCTAGTTGCTGCGCGGGGCAGAAGCGTCGGCGGCTCTCTGCTGGTCGGCTTTCTCGCCGGCGCGGCATTCTATTTCACGCATATTCAGTGGGCCTCGCTCTTTCTGGGGCCAGTTCCCATGTCAGCTCTCTCAATTCTTGAGGCGATGTTCTTCGCTGTCGGCACGCTGGCGATCACTCTGGCCTATCGATGGTTACCGCGCGCGTTCGGAGCGGGGTGGGGTTCCACGATGGGGCTCGCGTTTGTTGTCGCCGGATTGTGGACTGCTCGGGAGGCCTGGGCAAGTGTGTGGCCGTATGGCGGATTCGCCTGGGGTCGCGTCGCGCTGTCGCAGTCAGAGAGTCCACTTGCAGAGCTTTTCGCCTGGCTCGGCATCTCCGGAGTCAGTTTTGTCATGGTTCTCGTTGTCGCGCTCCTCTTGGCAGCAGTGGAGTATTCCTGGGCGCACTATCGTGAGCTTCCCCTCGACGAGCGGTCGCAGCACGTCTCCCGGGCCTTGCGCACGGCATTTGTGCCGGTCGCAATCTTGACGCTCCTCATCAATGCTCCGGCGTGGACTGTGGTGACTGACGGCTCGCTTCGGGTTGGCGCCGTGCAAGGCAACGGCAAAGCCGCATATTTCGATAAGCGTGATCGCGGCGATCTTCTGACTGCACAGCTCGAGGCGACTGAACCCCTTTATGGCGAGGATTTGGATCTCGTTGTCTGGCCAGAGGGCGGCACCGATGTCTCACCGCTGAGCAACAGTTACGCCGCCTCCGCCTTCGACTACGTAACTGAACAAGCCGGAGCGCCGCTCATCTCCGGCGACATTACTGAACGTGACGGCAAGCTCTATAACAGCCAATTGCTGTGGATGGAGGGAGACGGAGTAGTAGATATATACGACAAGCGTCACCCTGTTCCGTTTGGCGAATATGTTCCCAATCGCGAGTTCTGGGCACAGTTCGCACCAGACCTCATCGGTCTAATCGGCCGCGAGTACACCCCAGGAACGACTGACATGGTCTTCGACGTCAATGGCGTCACGGTTGGCGTGAACATTTGCTTCGACATCGTCGATGACCAGATTCTGACCGAGTCGATCGAGCAGGGCGCGCAAGTGATTATCGCGTCATCGAACAACGCTGATTTCGGTCGCACCGATGAGAGCGCCCAGCAGTTAGCCACGGCGCGAATCCGTGCCCTCGAGCTCGGCCGCAGCGTTGTCAACATTTCTACTGTCGGTCTGAGCGCCATCATCGCGCCCGACGGAACGACGATCACTGAGCTGCCCTGGTACACCGCGGCGGCGATGATTGAGGATGTTCCGTTGAGTAGCACCATCACACCTGCGGTGGTATGGGGTCGCGAGCTTGAATGGCTCGTGTCTGCTATCGGACTCGGCGCGCTCATCGTCGCAGTACTCGCGGCTCGGAGAAAAAATGTCTAACGTCATCGTGGTCGTCCCCACCTACAACGAGATCGAGAACGTTTCGTCAATCGTCGGCAAGCTGAGGCAGGCCGTGCCGCGTGCGCACGTGTTGGTCGTCGACGACTCAAGCCCAGACGGCACAGGGGGGCGGGCAGATGAACTCGCATCCGCTGATCCAGGTGTATCCGTTTTGCACCGGGCGAAGAAGGAGGGGCTAGGTAAGGCCTATCTTGCCGGCTTTGCTCACGCACTTGACCATGGTTATGACTACATTGTTGAGATCGATGCGGATGGCTCACACGACCCAACAGAGCTGCCGGCAATGATCAAGCTCGCCAAGGCCGGAAATGATCTCGTCATTGGGTCCCGCTGGGTAGATGGCGGGTCTGTAAAGAATTGGCCATGGTTTCGACATAGCGTTTCGCGCGCCGGCAATGCCTACGCGCGTATGGTGCTCGGCTCACACATTCAAGACCTCACGGCCGGCTATCGGGTATTCCGTGCGAGCGCGCTAAAGGAGCTTGGTCTCGAAGGAGTCTCGTCGCAGGGTTACTGCTTCCAAGTGGAGCTGGCCTGGAACTTGGAACGTGCGGGCTACCGAGTGGTAGAGCATCCGATCACATTCGTCGAGCGTTCAACTGGCCGGTCAAAAATGCATGCAGGAATTGTTGCAGAGGCACTGCTCAGGGTCACCGGCTGGGGGCTATCGGCGACCCTGAGATCAGTACGTCGTTAGGCGCCGATTTTCTGCTGACCGCGACGGGCCCGCAGGAAATCGAGACGTTCCTGAAGAAGTTCTTCCAATTCGGGACGCGTGCGACGCTCAAGGAGCATGTCCCAATGACTACGGGGAGTTTTGACGTCCACGAGATCGAGTTCGACGAGTTCGCCGTCGCTATCGAGGAGCGTTCCCTCCTGACCAGTCTTGGCATCGTGCCACTGCTGGGGCACCTCGGCGTCTGACGAAAACATCACTTCGAACGTGTTGCCGTCTGCTGCCCTATATGTGCTCTTTTTCCGCGGGGAAAACTCGACACCCTCTTCGCTCTGTAGGCTCTGGGTTCCAAGTCGCATGCCGCGCAAGCTGCGATCTGCCATCGTGTGGCCTCCTTCAATTCGCGGTTTCTACAAGTAATAGACCCTCTTGCTGAACGAATGCTTCCAAGCGCGCAGTGTTCACAGCGAGTTGTCAGTCTTTAACAACGATTTCGCTGCTGAGACGTGGATTATGCACTGCCTGGTTAGGCGCGCGAGTCCACGACTTCGAGGGCTAGATCTGCTCGATCGGTGACGATTCCATCGACTCCCAAATCAAACAAGTGACGCATTCGCTGCGGTTCATTGATCGTCCACACATGTATCTCTAGTCCGAGAGCGTGCACACGTTGAATCATCCGCTGAGTGGTCACCCGCAACCCTAGCGCCTTCTCGGGCACTTGGATGGCGACGAGGCCGCTGAGCGCGCGGCGCGTTGCCGGCGAAATGCCTGTCTTGGCGCTGAGCAGCGCAACTAAAAAACGTCGGGCGGATGCCGAACTCGCCACCCCTGGCAAGTGTGCAACGGTCGCAGCCCGACGTTTCTCATCAAATGAGGTCACCAGTACGCGATCTGTTGCCGAAAGATCTCGGATGGCACGAACGGTGGGCAACACGGCGCCTCGAGATTTCACGTCGATGTTGAATCGTGTCTCGGGGAATGCGTCGAGGGCTTCGGAGAGTGAGCAGAACCCTTGACCATCGCCGAGGTCAATTCTTCGCAGCTCGGCCATGGTGAGTTGCTCCACTTTGAGATCGCGGCCGGCGACGCGAGTGAGGCTGGGGTCGTGGGCGACGACGGCCACACCATCGAGACTCGCGTGCACATCCGTCTCGATGTATTGAGCGCCGGTTGCTACTGCCTTGGCAAAAGCGAGCATCGTATTTTCGGGTACGTCGACCGCAAGCCCCCGGTGCGCGAGCACGCGGGGGCTTGCGGGGGAGAGGTACGACGAGTTGTCGCTAGCGCGCGACTGGTCCTTTGCCACTAAAGAATCCCTCACCAATGCCCTTGAGTGCTTCCGTCAGTTCAGACGGGATGATCCACATCTTGTTGGAATCACCGTTTGCAAGTTTAGGCAGCGTTTGCAGGTACTCATACGCAAGCAGCTTCGGGTCAGCGTCTCCTTCGTGAATGGCGGCGAAGACGGTCCTGATCGCTGCGGCTTCACCGTCTGCACGCAGCACAGCAGCCTTTGCTTGACCTTCAGCTTCGAGGATCGAGGCCTGACGTGAACCTTCGGCTTCGAGAATCGCGGCCTGTTTGGTTCCCTCAGCAGTAAGAATCTGTGCGCGGCGGTCACGCTCGGCACGCATCTGCTTCTCCATCGAGTCTTGGATCGAGAGGGGCGGGTCAATCGCTTTGAGCTCAACCCGACCTACGCGGATGCCCCACTTGCCGGTCGCTTCATCGAGTACGACACGAAGTTGCGTGTTGATGTTGTCGCGGCTCGTGAGTGCCTGTTCGAGGTTGAGGCCACCAACCACGTTACGAAGTGTGGTGGTGGTGAGTTGTTCGACAGCTCCCAAGTAGTTGCCGATCTCGTAGGTCGCGGCGCGAGCATCCGTCACCTGGAAGAAAACAACAGTGTCGATAGAGACGACAAGGTTATCTTCGGTAATAACCGGCTGCGGAGGGAACGAAACGACTTGTTCGCGCAGATCGATGAGCGGCAGCATCCGGTCGATGAATGGCACCAAGATGTTGAGTCCTGGCAGCAATGTCTTGCGGTACTTGCCGAGGCGCTCAACAACTCCTGCGCGAGCTTGCGGAACAATGCGAATCGCGCGGAACAGCGTCGCGATCACAAATATGGCGAGAACTACGAGGAGTATCACCACGAAGATTTGGCCTATGAAACCAGCGGGATCAATCACTTTTCTTCCTTTCTCGGCGATTTTCTGGTCGCTCGAGGTTTAGCGGTGCGGGGTTCGGATGCGGGAGGCGTGGGGTCCTTGGGCGGCACGGCAGCAGCAGGTTCGGGAATAACCACGGCGATCGCGCCTTCTATCGCGGCAACAGCCACGCGTTTGCCGACCGGGATCGCGGATGCGGCCGAGAGGTCGTCGATGCGAGCGGTCCAAGTCTCACCGTTGTCGAGCTTGACCTCGCCAACGCCGTTTACGAATGCACCGGTAACGCGTCCGCCGAGTTCGTAAAGCGCGTCGACGTTGCTCTTAGCCGGATCTGAGCCCTTTTCGAGGTTCATCAGCAGCACAGGTCGGATCGTGAAGATGAGCAGACCCGAGAGGGTAGCGGCGAGAGCGATCTGAAGCCACCAAGGCCAACCAAGCAGGTTGGCGCCGAGGCCGCCGAGGAGCGTTCCGGCAGCGATCATGAGGAAGGTGAACTCAAGAGTGAGCACTTCGATCACAATGAAAAGCACGACAAGGGCAAGCCACAGGATCCACAAGTATTCGGTTAGATCAATGAGCATTGTGCTGCGCCCTTCATCGTTGCGCTGATCGACAAATCTTCATTCCCGACGCTAGCACTTAGATCACTGCACGGCTCGGCTTCGACCGCTAAAGTCGTAGGGTGAATAGCGATAATTCGAATCCTCTGGCAGCCCACTCGCTCGACGGCGCACGCGCGCTCATTACCGGCTCGTCGCGAGGGATTGGTGCCGACACGGCCGCCTACTTCGCGCAGGCCGGCGCACGCGTTGCGATCAACTACCGCAACAAAGAGGCTCGCGCCCTCAAGTTGGTGGCTCAGCTCAATGAGACTGATGGGTCGGCGATCGCTATTGGCGCAGACCTCACCGACCCCGAGACAGTTTCGGCCCTGTTCGACACGGTGAAGGCCGAGTTCGGTGGCCTTGAAATTTTGGTGCTCAACGCATCCGGTGGCATGGAAGGTGGCATGGCCGAGGACTACGCCATGCAGCTCAACCGTGACGCACAGGTCAATTTCTTGAAGGCGATGTTGCCGCTGCTTCACGAGGGTTCGCGAGTTGTGTTTGTGACGAGCCACCAGGCGCACTTCATCCGCACCGTTGAGACGATGCCCGAGTATGTGCCCGTTGCTCTCAGCAAGCGCGCCGGTGAGGATGCTCTGCGCGAGTTGATCCCGGAGCTTGAGGCAAAGGGCATCAGCTTTGTTGTTGTTTCGGGCGACATGATCGAGGGCACCATTACCGCGACGCTGCTGCAGCGCGCTAACCCTGGCGCGATCGAGGCTCGCAAGGAGGCTGCTGGCCGCCTGTACAACGTGAGCGAGTTTGCTGCCGAGGTAGCTTCGGCGGCTGTCGAGCCGATTCCAGAGAACAACACGCGCTACGTTGGCGACGTCTCAGACTTCCTCAACAAGTAGCGAGTTGCGCATGCCGGTGAACCGGGCGACCAGTCGCGTGCTGCTGTTTGATCGCGATCAACGTTTCTTGCTCTTCCTCACGAAGGCGCCAGACACGAGCGGTGTCGCGCGCTGGCTGACGCCCGGCGGCGGCGTGGATCCGGGGGAGTCGCACTACGAAGCCGCTGTGCGCGAGCTCCAGGAGGAAACCGGGCTCGTGCTAACGGAGCTCGGCGAACCGGTGTGGACTCACGACTTTGCGGTCGAGTGGGATGCTGCCGACCATGACACCGGTCACGCGGTGTTCTATTCGGCCTCGACGGATGCGTTTGAGCCGTCTGATGCAATGTGGACCGATGATGAACGTGTGGATGTTCTCGAGCACCGCTGGTGGACGCTCGATGACCTTGCAGCCACACAGGATTGTTTTGAGCCCACTGAGCTTGTCAGCGTGATTCGTACACAGCTTCAGGAGATCAACAGATGACCCGACCACTACCTCACTATTCAGCGGCCGAAGTTGAGTATCTGAATGCGGTCGAGTTTGAGAGCATGACCAATGACGACGCCGTGACACTCGGGCTGATTGCGGTCCAGGTTATTCAGGCGTGGGATCTCAATCTGGCCGTCGAGATCGTCTTGCGCGATGACGTGGTGTTCAAAGCAAAGCTGAAATCAACGAATGCCGACAACGACCCTTGGCTTGCCGGCAAAGCCGCTACAGCGACACGATTCGGAGAGCCATCTCTTCTGGTGAAACTACGCCACCTTGAGGCCGGTACGCCCTTCGAAGAGAGAACAGACATCGACCATGACAGGTTCAAAGCTCATGGTGGATCCATTCCGCTAAGGGTCTACGGAGTTGTTGTTGGCACGCTCACCATGTCGGGGGAGCCGGACGCTCTCGATCACGAAGCCGCCGCAGAGGCCATGGCACGATTCATCAGCAGTCGGAAGTCACGATCCTAGGGAACGAATTACTTGAGACCTTATCAAGTTAAAGGTGTAGTCTGTTGTTGCCAGCGAAATCTGACAGTTCAACGGCTGTAAACATATGATTTGACGCGGAAATTATCAGGGGAGCGCCGCCGAAACTTCCGTTATGTCAGCTACACCGGAATTAGCCGAGATCGACGCCGCATTGGCGACCAGTAGCAACATCGGTGGATCCATCTCATCGTGACGAACTCGACATCGAGCCCGACGTCGCCTACTCGATTACCGTCTCGGCGGACGGCAACCCATTGTGGGCAGTGAGCGTTCCGTCAATAAAATGATTCTGGACCGAATCAAGCCCCCTCTCTAGCGGTAATTGAACATCCGATAATGCACATTATGTCAGTTAGCCTGAACGCGGGCTCCCCGACGACGGCACACTGGTCCGACCGGCCTCTCCCCCGAGACGCCAGGTCGGAAACGAGAAACCCGCATCGCGATGCGCCTTCCTGCGTCCTATGCGATAATCTGCGTATGAATGCAGATAATAGCGGAGTGCGGCACACGGAGCACCTATCCGTGGAACTGACGGTTGAAGTGTTCTCGATGCTCGCCGACGCCACACGGGTACGAATTATCCTCGCTTTGCGCGACGCGGAGCTGCCAGTGAACAGCTTGGCCGAGATCGTTGACAAGTCGCCAGCTTCCGTTTCACAGCACTTAGCGAAACTTCGATTGGCCCGGATCGTGCTCACCCGCAACGAAGGCACACGAATCTTCTACCGACTTGCCAATGAGCACGCGAGCCTCCTGGTCACCGAGGCCATGTTCCAGGCCGAGCACTCGTTGAGCATCGATCCGGCACACCACCGGGCCGCACATCCCGCAACTCCGGATGTTTCCTGATGCTGCAGGTGCTGCGAAACCCCACCTACGCCAAGCTTTTCTCGGCGCAGGTGGTTGCACTGCTGGGAACGGGCCTTCTCACGGTCGCCCTTGGGCTGCTCGCGTTTGACCTTGCCGGCGCAGCGGCAGGATTGGTGCTCGGCACGGCACTAACCATCAAGATGGCCGCCTATGTGGGAGTAGCCCCGCTCATCGCAGCAGCGGTCGATCGATTGCCGAAGAAGGCTGTACTGGTTAGTGCGGATCTAGTGCGGTTGGCGATTGCGCTCATGTTGCCGCTGGTCACAGAAGTCTGGCAGATTTATCTGCTCGTGTTCATACTGCAGTCTGCTTCAGCGACCTTTACTCCGGCGTTCCAGTCGCTCATTCCCTCAATCTTGCCCGAATCGCGAGACTATACACGGGCACTCTCGCTTTCTCGGCTCGCCTACGATCTCGAATCGCTCTTGAGCCCAATGATCGCGGCGGTGTTGCTCACTGTAGTGAGCTACAGCAATCTGTTCGTCGGCACAGCGCTCGGGTTCACCTCATCCGCCGTTCTCGTACTCGTTTCGACGCTTCCCGGTAGCGCCACCGGGCCAACAATTGCGACATTCTGGCAGCGACTCCCCCTCGGCGTCATTATCTTCGCTCGCACAAAAACCCTTCAGTTCCTCCTGCTCACCAACGTGGTCGTTGCCGCTGGCACTGCGCTGGTGCTGGTCAATTCGGTCGTATACGCCCGCAGCGTTTTTGCTCTCGATGCCGCGGCACTCGCTATCACTCTTGCCAGTTACGGGGCTGGCTCGCTGATCGTCGCGTTCAACGTTCCCTGGCTTGTGGCGCGCTTCGGGGTAATCCGCATCATGATTACCGGAATGGGCTTCGTCGTCGCAGGGCTCCTTGCCGCCGTGATCGTAACCGCATCTGCAAGCTCCTCCTTGGCCGGGTGGGGCTGGCTTTTGGCTACCTGGGCGTTGCTTGGCATGGGCACATCACTGGTGAGCACCCCCTCGGCAAGGCTGCTCGCCGACGCATCTACGCCAGCAGACCGTAACTTGGTCTATACAGCGCAGTTCGCGCTCTCCCACGCCTGTTTCCTGGTCACTTACCCGATCGCCGGATGGATCGGGGCAAGCAGCCTTACTGTCGCGGCCATCGTGCTCCTCGTTGTTGCCATAACCGCTGCTGTTCTCGCGAGTGGGTTTGCAATAAGACAAAGGCTGTACACCAAAAACGAGAAGCCAGTTGCGGCTTCGACTGAGATCGACGCAAAGTGAACTTCTCAAGATTATTTTACGATCATCACACCGTCTCGATAAAACACACTATGAACGGAAGGACAGGCGTATGCCTAAACGCACAGGCAAGATCTCGCTGACGGGGTCTGTCTCCTTAGGAACTGGCGTAATGATCGGCGCGGGAATCTTCGCACTCGTCGGCCAAGTCGCCGAATTCGCCGGCGACTTTTTCCCGATCGCCTTCCTCCTCGGTGCGATTGTCGCCGCAGTCAGCTCGTATTCTTACGTCCGCTATTCCAGCGTGAACCCTTCGTCCGGTGGAATTGCCATGCTGCTAAAAGATGCCTGCGGCCCTGGTGTCGCTGCTGGTTCGTTCTCACTGTTCATGTTCGTGTCCATGGTGGTAGCCGAGAGCCTTCTGGCGCGTACCTTCGGCACCTACCTACTGCGGCCGTTCGGCCTGCAGGACTCCGTGATTCTCGTTCCTGTGCTGGGTGTTGCCGCGATCGTCACTGCCGCGATCGTGAACTTCGTCGGCAACACGGTCGTCGAACGTTCAGCGACAACCACTGCAATAGTGAAAATTATCGGCATCGCCGTCCTCGCCATCGCGGGGCTGATCGGTGTCGCCGCTGGCGGCGACGGATTCTTTTCGAAGTCATCCGGCGACTCCATCGACCTCGTCGGTCTCTTGGCAGGCACCACATTGTGCGTGCTCGCATACAAAGGCTTCACCACCATCACCAATCAAGGTGATGATATTCGCGACCCGAAGCGCAATATTGCCCGTTCTATTCTCATTTCGCTCGCGATCTGCACTGTCCTCTACCTTCTGATCACGGTGTCTGTGAATTCGAGCATTGGCGCGAGCGGCGCAGTAGAAGCCCGCAACTATGCGCTGGCTCAGGCTGCAGAACCATTCTTCGGCGCATGGGGCGTTGGCATCACGGTTGCGATCGCCGTGGTCGCCACCCTTTCAGGCTTGCTCGCCAGCCTGTACTCTGTGTCACGGCTCTACGCGATGCTGCAGAAAATGCGGCAGGCGCCCTCGCTGCCGAAATCGGTCCCCCATCAGCCGATGATCATCACCGCAGGGCTCGCCATCCTCGTCACGGTATTCCTCGATCTCAGTCAGATCGCATCAATGGGGGCGTTCCTCTATCTGTCCATGGACATGGCAGTGCAATGGGGCGTTATCCGCCACCTTCGGT
Organism: Rhodoglobus aureus; assembly: GCF_039527955.1. Taxonomy (NCBI): domain Bacteria; kingdom Bacillati; phylum Actinomycetota; class Actinomycetes; order Micrococcales; family Microbacteriaceae; genus Rhodoglobus; species Rhodoglobus aureus. Next base: position 25,037 of record NZ_BAAAKW010000016.1, read on the forward strand.
CGAGGATCGAGGCCAACATCTGGATCCCGATCCTGACCATCGTGCTTGACCTGGCGATCCTGATCCCGTTCACCATTCTCAAGGTTCAGAGCGACCTTTTCACCGTGATCGTCGCGGCCGTGGTGGCCGCTGCCATAGTCGCTGCGCAGATTGTCACGATCCGCACACAACGGCGCACAAGAAAAGGATAGCTAGAACTACAGCTGCAGGGACTCTCCCCACGAACGGCACACGCTCACCAAGGCGACGTTCACTCCTGACTACAAGGGAGCGATGATGTGACAAACTTCGGCGTCAGTGCAACGTGCAGGATCGAGCCGATCGCTTCGACTGATTAGTCCTTCGAGTTCTGTCTCGAGCGCCGCCAGCTCGGCCTGTCGTCGTCGAACATCGTGCAGCTTATCGGCGAGAAGCACGCTGACATGAGCACACGGGGCTATGCCTTCACCGCGCAGTTCGAGCACTGTCGAGATTTCGAGCAGAGTTAGCCCGGCTCCTTGCCCGCTGCGGATAAACCCAAGCCGGGAAAGCACGGCGGGGTCGTAGGCGCGGTAACCATTCGAATCACGCTGAGGTTGAGGAAGCAAACCCTTGCGCTCGTAAAAGCGAATGGTCTGAGTGGGCACCCCGGCGGCTGACGCGACTTCTCCTATACGCATTCTTTGATCCTAGACGCTTGACCTTGCACCATGGATCAAGGTTTAGTCTCGCAGTTATGGAAATCACTCTGCTCTACTTCGAAGGCTGCCCCCACTGGAAGATCGCCGATGAGCGATTGAAACTGCTGGCGATCGAGCGCCCTGAGATCACGGTTGCTCACCAGTTAGTGGAGACGCCTGAACAGGCGGAAGACGTCGGCTTCTTCGGCTCTCCTAGCCTGCAAGTGAACGGTGTCGACATATTCGCGGCGGATGGTGCCCGAGTAGGCCTCGCTTGCCGGAGATACCCCACTCCCAGCGGATATGACGGTGCGCCTACCGTCGATCAACTGCGCATTGCCCTCGCGAAAGCGTGATCTTCCGCAGCTCAGCGCGGCGCATCCCACTCCACATCCTGGCTAATTTAAAGGAAGATCGCTCATGAGCAAACCTTACGACCTAATCGTTGTTGGTGCCGGCATGGCGGGCATCGCAGCCGCCAACAAGTGCGCATCTGCCGGATGGCGGGTCGCCATCGTCGACTCACTGCCATACGGAGGTACGTGCGCATTGCGGGGATGTGACCCAAAGAAAATTTTGCGCCGCGGTGCCGAGATCGTCGATAGTGCTCGTCTCCTACGAGGTAAGGGCATCGACGAGTCAGGGCTAGCGATCAACTGGGCTGACTTGATGAAACACAAACACGGGTTCACTGACCCCGTCCCTGAGCGCATGGAGGACAACCTTGAGCACAACGGTGTCGACACTCTCCACGGTCACGCACGTTTCACTGCGCCCCACGAGATCGATATCGACGGCACCGGCTACCAAGCTGACAGATTTCTCATTGCAACAGGAGCACGTCCACGTCCCCTCGGATTTCCTGGACACGAGAGCGTTATCGACAGCACTAACTTCCTGGACCTCGACTCTCTTCCGGCGCGGATTCTCTTCATCGGCGGAGGCTTCGTTTCTTTCGAGTTCGCCCACATCGTTGCTCGCGCTGGTAGCAGCGCCGTCATCGTCGATCGCGGCAGACGCCCGCTTAAAAACTTTGACCCAGACCTCGTCGAACGTCTCGTTGACCGCGGTCGCGAGGTCGGCATCAACCTTAAGCGAAGCGCAGAGATCACATCAGTCGAGCAGACCGGACGGGGATATGTCGTCACCATCGAACGCGACGGGACCATTGAGACCATTGAGACTGATCTCGTTGTGCACGGCGCCGGACGCGTCGCTGACCTCGCCTCGCTAAACCTCAGCGCAGTGGGCGTGGAGTGGAACGAGCGTGGCGTCGCAGTCAGCGACCACCTTCAGAGCACAACCAATCCAGCGATCTGGGCCGCCGGTGACTCAGCAGACACCGCAGGGATGCCACTCACTCCAGTAGCGGTGTCAGAGGCGAAGGTCGCTGCATCCAACATGATCAAGGGCACAACCGCTATTCCGGACTACGCCGGAATTCCGACCGCTGTCTTTACGATCCCCGAACTCGCGAGCGTTGGACTGTCGGAAGCTGAAGCACGAACACAGGGATTCGACCTAAAGGTCCGTTACTCGGACACAAGCGGCTGGTACTCCAACTACCGTATCGGCGAGAATACAGCCGCGGCCAAAATCCTCATCGACCGTTCAACGGACCAAGTCATCGGTGCCCACCTTCTCGGGCCTGAATATGGGGAGCTCATCAATACCTTCGGACTTGCGATCAAACTCGGGCTCACTGCCCGTCAGCTCAAGTCTGCAACGGCCGCCTACCCCACGGTGGGATCCGATTTGGGTTCCATGCTTTAGGAACATTGCTTCAGCTCAGCCTCTACTTCGCTCTCCACTGTCCTCACAAATTGGGTGAACTATTCTTCGTAGATACAACTGTTCCCTGCCCGCTACACCGATGACAGGATCACCGTCGTGCCGCCTCGTAGTTCACAATCACCGCTCATTCCGCCAGCCGCCCCCACAGATCTGACCGTGAAGCAGCAGCGCACTGAGCGACGAGCGGTGAAAATCGCCGCCCTCAAAAAGAAGCAGGCTTCCGAGAAACGGAACCGGGTCATCGGCATCGTGACCGGCAGCGTCGCAGCGGTTGGTGTGCTTGCGCTGGTCGTCACCATGGTGGTCACGAACGGCACCCCGAAAGTAAGCCCGGACGCGATAGAGATCACCGGATTGCAGAACTACGCAGATGTCATCGCAGGGCATGTCGAGGGCGCGGTCGACTACGCGCAGAGCCCTCCGGCTGGCGGTGAGCACGCAGCTGCGTGGCTTAACTGTGGCGTGTATACCGAACCCGTCCCCAATGAGAACGCTGTGCATTCGCAAGAGCATGGCGCCGTTTGGGTCACCTACGACCCGGCTCAAGTTTCGGGAGACGACCTGGAGACGCTCCAAAGTTCTATGCCTGCGACCTATTCGGTGCTCTCGCCCCAGCCTGGCCTGCAGTCCCCCGTCGTTATCTCGGCCTGGGCCAATCAGGTTGAGTTGGACGGCGTTAATGACCCGCGACTGCAGGACTTCGTCGACAAATTCTGGCAGGCCGGCGACTCACCTGAGGCAGGGGCTTCCTGCTCGGGCGGGCTTGACGGTCCAGGTCGCATCGCTTGAGCGATCCGGCAGGCGCCCACTCAGGGAGGCCGCTGGCGCAAGTAGTCGTGGCGATACTCACCGCAGTCCTTTTGCTGACCGGCGGCGTCGTTCTTGGACGGCTGATGTTCCCGCCTGCTCCAACGACGCCCTCAACGACAAGCGCAGAAGCCGGCTTCGCACGCGACATGCAGGCTCACCACCAGCAGGCGGTCGAAATGGCCATGATTATCCGTGAGAACGGCGAAAATGAGGCCATCCGCACTCTCGCCTACGACATTGCAACCTCGCAGGCGCAGCAGTCGGGCCAAATGCATGGCTGGCTGACGATGTGGGAGTTGCCGCAGGCTTCGCCGGAGCCTTCTATGACGTGGATGATGCAGCCAGCGCTCGACGGCACCCCAGTGACATGGATTCTGCGGCCACATCCGACGCCACGATGCTCGGATTCGCCACATGGGAACAAATCGAGGCGCTCAAGGCCAGCGGGACTAGCGGGACTAGCGGAGCTAACGCCGAAGAGATGTTTCTCAAACTCATGATCACCCACCACGCCGGCGGCGTAGAGATGGCTCAAGCCCTAATTGAGCGTTCGGCCAACGAGGTAGTGACATCCCTTGCCGAAAGAATCGTGCGCACACAACAGAGCGAGATGACGTATATGAACGAGCTTCTCGTTCTGGTCGAGGGGCAATGACGGCCAAGCCAGTAGTCAGCTGCGGCCCGTCGCGAGCCGAAACTGGATGCCCTGCCCCGGGCGCAACTGAGCCAGAGCGTCGAGCGAGTCATTCGTGACAACTGCGATGACGGGGTAACCACCGGTCACCGGATGGTCAACAGCAAGGATTGTTGGCACACCATCCGGCGACACCTGAATGGCTCCAGACAGCATGCCTTCGCTGGGCAATTCGCGCCGCTCAGTGCGTTCCAACGCAGGGCCTTCGAGTCGGATGCCGGAACGATCTGATCGGGGCGATACGCGCCACTCATGGTCAAGAAGTTGCTCCCACGCCGCCGACGCGAACCAGTCTCGACGGGGGCCCGGCCGCACTTCGAGCATCACAACGGTGTCCGGGGGCGCATCGAGGGGAACGGCATCAACGGGAGGAACAGGGCGGTGGGGTTCGATTCCCATCAGGAGAATATCTCCTTCGGCAAGCGGTGCGGGACCGAGTCGTGCGAGGGTGTCACGTGAGCGCGAGCCAAGAACAAGCGGTGCCTCGATTCCTCCGCGCACCGCCAGGTAGTAACGGATGCCGTGAACTGCAGTTCCGAATTCGAGAGTCTCCCCTGCGTCAAGATGAGCTGCAGTGTTCTGCGGCACCGCGTGTCCGTCGATGGTCACACTTCCCCACGCACCCGTAACGGCTATCCACATCGCTTTTTCGGCTCGCAGCTCAACTGCACCGAATAGAATTTCGAGCCCGGCAGCATCCGGTTCATTGCCAACGAGTCGATTGGCAAGGGCCAGTGCGGCGCGGTCCATAGCGCCAGACGCACCAACGCCAAGACGCGCCAAGCCAGGGCGCCCGAGGTCTTGCACGAGCGTGAGCGGGCCGGGCTGAGCAATCACTAGTCGAGTCATGGTGCAGCCACCTCGAATCGCACAGTCATTCCCGGAGTAATCGCCGAGGGCGAGTCGCGAGATTCATCCCATAACGTCACGGCAGTTGTACCGATGATCTGCCAGCCGCCCGGTGAGGTTCGTGGATAGATTCCGGTGAATTCACCCGCTAGCCCAACCGAACCGGCCGGCACTGCTGACCGAGAAGTTTCTCGCCGGGGTATGTCAAAGTCAGTGTCCGTGCTTGCGAGATAGGCGAAGCCGGGTGCGAACCCGATGAACGCGCAGTGCCACTGCGCCTGTGAATGCCGCGACACGAGCTCATCGACGCTGATGCCCAGCAGTAGAGCCGTTGAGGCGAGATCTGGGCCCTCGTACCGCACCGGAATGGTGACGCTCTGAGCTTCACCCTCGCGCACGTTGTCGATACCGGTCGCGCACGCATAAGTGTCAGTGAGCCACTGCTCGGCAGCACGCAGCGAGAGCCTGGCCGGATCAACTCGGGCAAGCACCGTGGATGCTGCCGGAACGAGTTCGATAATTCCAGGTGCACGAGCCGCCTCGAACGCCCGAAACGCACTAATCGTCTCGTCGAGGCTAGTGAACTCAGCCAGAAGTGCTCGCTCACCGAACGGGAGAATTTTCATACGAACGCTCGGATTTCGAGGCCAGCGTGCTCGAGAAAGTTCCGGACAACCGCGGCCATCATGAACGCCCCCTCGGTATCGCCGTGCACGCAGAGGGAGTCAAATTCGACTCGCAAGAGACTGCCGTCGATCGCGACCACCTGACCATCAACCGCCATCCGCGCCGCCCTCTCCCCCGCCGCGAGTGGATCAGTGATGAATGCGCCATCCATCGAGCGTGGCGCCAGCGTCCCATCCGGCAGGTATGCACGGTCAACGAACGCTTCGCGAAAGAATTGCACACCGTGACGATCTGCAGCTCGGTGGATCTCAGTTCCGGCAAGCCCCAACACGGGCAAGTGTGAGCCTTTCGCGGCAAGCGCCACAGCATCCGCTTGCGCGTTGTCGACAGCGATCCGGTTGTAAAGAGCGCCGTGGGGCTTCAGATAGCGCACTCGCGTACCAGAAACGCTGGCAGCGGTGGTGAGAGCCTCGACTTGCTCCATGATGTCGCGCATTAGCGTTCCGGAGACGATCTCTGTTGCGCGACGTCCGAAGCCATCACGATCGCGGTACGAAGGATGAACCCCCAAACTCACACCGTGTCGAACCGCTAACCGGGCGCTAGCAAGCATGCTTCCGTGATCGCCCGCGTGAAATCCTGCGGCTACGTTCGCACTAGTGATGACGTCGAACATCACGTCATCGTTCGAGGCAGCGGCATCCGAAATTTCCTCGTCGAGGTTCCACTCGCCGAGGTCGCTGTTTAGGTCGATAGCGCTCACGGTTGTTAGCCAGTCGACAGGGTGGGCGGATGATCTCGCACGTATGCTGCAGCTTCTTCTTCGTCCAAGACGACCATTCCGCGATCGCTCAACGCCGTCATTGCGAGAGCTTTCAGCCACACTCGGTTCAGGTCTTCTGGGTGCGGGGTTTTAAATTGGAACTGCACTGGAATGGACGGTGACAGCCAGACGGTGACTCTGCCGGATCCTTCAGAGGCAGGTTTCACCCAGCTCAAGTAGAAGGACTCTTGACGACGCAACTTCAATCCTGCAGCCACTTTCACATGAGCCAGAGTTCGATCGGTGAAGTCGTACTTTGCGCCCGCACCGTACACGAATTGTCCCATCTCCATATACTGCGCCATGGTCTCTGCGAAAGCGACAGAAAACGTCACATGGACTTTTTCTCTTGCGCCCCAACTTTCTGTGTCGCGAGCTGAGGCAGTGGGTGAACTCATTTACGGCAGTGGAACTCGATACGACCTTGAAGACCGCACTCTGGCGCACATCAGGGTTGTCACCGGGGCAAGACTTCGCCGGTGGGAATCGTTCTATCTCAGCTGGATGTCCTCGAATGATCCTGAGACCGGACGAGTAAGCGTCTGGTTATCACCGTCAATCCCCTTGCAATTCCATTTCTTCGGCAACACTCCCCCGAAGATCAACCCGGTCTGGATTAGGGCTTTAGAGCTGAACGCCGCCGGGGACCGCGGAATGGTCGTCATGAACGAGGTCGAAGCAGCGAACTACATCCGTCAACGCCCTCCTCTCGACTAGTTCGACGGCTCGACTGACAGCCGCAACTACCCGCTGCCAATTACCGCGTTGGCTGCCCCGACCAGAGGTCAAACGTCGGGATCTTGCATCGCCAAGCGTCAAAAGTCAACCCCTTGTCGTGTGCGGTGTCGCTGGCGAAACTATCTCTGCCACACCACCTCACCTATCAAAAGAAGGGGTAATCTGATGAGCAATAAGGATGAGATCCACAACAGTGCCGAGAATGCTATCGGCAAGATGAAAGAGGGCGTCGGAGAAGCGACCAACAATGAGTCACTGGCCGCTGAAGGGCGAACCGACCAAGCAAAAGCAAACATCAAACAGGCTGGCGAAGACGTAAAAGACGCCGCCAAGAATCTGAAAGATTAGGTCCACATCATGAATCTTCTACTGATTATCGTCATTATCGTCGCGATTGTTCTCGCGATCACCGGTGGCCTCGTCCAGTCCCTGAACTTTTTGCTCTGGGTTGGATTAGTCCTCGCCGCCATCGCAATCGTGGCGTGGCTGATCCGCAAGGTCGCCGGCGGGAATGGATCCCGCGTGTAACCACATCGGATTGAGGGGGTATGCTTACCGCCCCGTAGGTGTACCCCTCTCTTATTTCACGCGGGAGCGTAATGAAGAACACACTGACGACCATGATCGACCTCAACGTGTTGCTGGCTGAAGTCGAGAAAAGCAAACGAAACGACGCGACTATCGACGAGAACAGCGTCCTCAAATTGACCTTGGCCTGGGAGCTCGATATCGATCGAGTAGCGGCAGGCAAGGAATCTGCCCCAATCGAGAAGCCCTCCTATGCAGCCGGAGCAACGACCCCAGACGCTGAGCGCGATAGCAAAAAGTCTGACGACTGGCGAGCTACGGTCGCTCAATTTCCGGATGATTGACCCGCGACACGAACTTCTGATCGCTTGGTGAAACGAGTTAGCCCGACCAGGCGCGGCGAAGGGCTGTGACCACATCATCTTCCCGAATGTTCTGGTCTTTCGCTTCGGAGACGAGCTCGCGGATTCGCACGACGATCGCGCCCGGCAACACGGCCGCCGCATCCGAGACTCGGGTGCCGGCGCCGGTGCGCGAGACGACAAGGCCGTCGGCTTCGAGCATTTTGTAGGCCTTTGCAGCGGTTCCATTGGCAACACCGAGGTCGTTGGCGACTTGGCGAACGGTCGGGAGGCGCTCGCCGCTGCCGACATGGCCAGAGACGATCATCCCGCGGAACTGCTCGTAGATTTCGTTAGCGTCAGTCATTGCTGCTCACGAGCTCCGGGGCTGCGGCGCGAACCCGCTTGCCGCGAACTGCGGCGACGAGGATCACGACGGCGACGGCTTGCAATACCGCGCCGATGACTGAAAGTGCCGGTGCGAAGTATGAGTAACCCAGAGTGAAGTTGAACTCACCCACACCAGGAATGCCGAACCCTGATGAACTCTGACCCGAACCGCCGATAGAAGTGAGCGCGCTACCCAGCGGCAAAAGCACGGTGCCGGTGAAAAATCGGAGAAGAGCTGACGTCGTGACTTTACGCTCACGTGTCTCGACGTCTACCGTCTCCGGGCGAACGAACGGCCTAACTGAACTAGTGCGGATCGCCCACCCGACGAGAAGCGCGAGCACAGCTGCCCCCAGCATCACCGGCACCGAATATGCCCAGCCATAAAAACTGGCTACGCCCGACGAGGAAAGTTCGGGATCGGTCACCAAATTTGCACCTGGGAGCAAGATGAGTGTGTGCAGTCCGTTCTCGTCGGTAATTGACGCGAGACCCGCGAGACCCGATACGACGCCGAGAAGGCTGAGAACGCTTGCTGCCGCGACTACCTCGGGTGTACGCGAGAAACTCAACCACCCCCGATACCGAACGGGCAGTACAGGAGCTTCGATGCCGGAATTCTCTCGGGCTAAGCGGTTCAGCACGACAACCATCACAATAATCGCGGCGACAACGGGGAACGGGTGGATCCACCAGAGATAGGCCCCAGGAGCGGGGCTGAAGTCGAGAGACGAGTCGGGAAGCGGGTACCGCTGCGCGAGGTCTAGAACCGGAAAGCATTTCACGGCGAGATAGGTCAGCAGCACGGCAAGCGATCCCCCGAAGGCGACTCGGCGCATGAATGTGCTTCGGCCGGCAGGTACGGCGACCTTTGTGCGGCCGCGGGTGACGATCAGCCATACGATGAGCGCGATCGTTGCAAGAATCAGCGGTGTCTGTAAAACAAGCAGTAGATCTAGCATTGAAAGCTCCCGTAGTTTGTGTCACTTGAATGATACAAGATTGAGGTGACTGATTGTCAATAGCTGGTAAGCGGTCATTCCACGAGTAGCTGAAGTGTTGAGGCGCACCAACCCTCGCGATAATGGTGACGCGGCATACGCGAACTCACACCGTCCCGACCTCAGGGAGGCACCCACGATGGCCAGCACCTCCAACCAGCACTCCCCCAGCCCGCACACCGCCGATACCCACGACGGTGGAAACGTTGTCTTCGAGGGCACACCAGCCGTTCTCATCGCAGGGAAGTCGACTCTCACCGGTGAGCACCTCGCGGCCTACGTCACTTCACGCAACTAGGCCACTCCCCTAGTGCGCGACGGACTACCAGCGATAAATTCGAGGGATGATCTTATGTCGGGTGACCTGATCTGGCCCGGGATACACGATCACGATCGGCATGTGATCAGGACTGAGTCCCTCTACTGCATCGAACCCATCAAGATGCTCTCGGCGCACCTGGGGTGATTCTCGGCGCAGGGCCTCCTCGCATCGTTGCAGGTCTTCCACACTGTCGGTACTCCACATGAGGTACTGAATTCCGATTGAACCGACCGCGTGACTCGCCTGCGCACCTTTTCCGCGCAGATACAGCTCATAATTTTCTGGCCCGACGAGCAGCGCTGCTGAGCCATCGCGAATAGAGCACGTGAGCTGCAGGAGATCGCAGTAAAACGCGATCGATCTGTCGAGATCAGAAACAAAAATGATTGCGGATGAGAGACGCATAGTTGCTCCTCAGTGAACGATTTCGGAGTCTCGCCGATTAGCGCGCTCAACCAGACAGTCTCAAAGAGAGCCAGTTCGTCGTCCTGTGCCAATGATAGGCTCCCCGCATGGGAGCAGGATCTTCCCGAACTCTTCCGACAATTGCCTGGGTTCTTCGTTGGATCAACGTTTCGTTGAAGGCCGTCATGAGTTCGGTACCGCTTCTCCAGAAGGCGCAAAACAACGAAGCCTTGTCTCTGTGCTCCCCTTTCCTGAAAGCCCTTGAAGTTGCGGGCGCATCGATTTCCGTCGCCGGCGAACTCAATCGGCACTCAACGATTTGCGTCAGTAGTCCTTTGGCTGCGCGACTTGATGCGTTGCAGTTCGAATTAGGAGAAGGCCCGCGGTGGGAAGCGCTCGCCTCGCGTTCCGCCATCATCTGTCCTGATCTTGCCCACGTCATCCAATCGCCGTGGCCCATCTTTCTCGGGGAGGCCCGCGCACTCGGAGTCCGCTCCGTGTTCTCATTCCCCATGAAGGTGGGTGCAGCATTGGTTGGCACCGTCGACTTGTGCTGCACATCATCGCGAGCCGCTGACGAGAAATTCGTCTCAATGGCCACCCTCATGGCCGGCCACGCCGCGAGCAACGCGGTGCAGCAAGCGGTGCGTTCAGCCGAAGATCACAACTCCTTAGAATCCGAGTGGTCGCCAGCGCTGCGACGGGAGGTCCACCAAGCGACCGGGATACTCATTTCCCAACTCGACCTCTCTGCGACCGATGCGTTCTCACTCCTCCAGGGGCATGTTTTCGCAAGCGGCAAGCCAATCGACCAGATTGCGCACGACGTTGTCTTGCGCGCGCTGGTGTTCAGCCACATCCCCGAATGACTCTCCCACTCATCAGAAAATTGGATCATATGGACGGCACGTCCCGCGAAGCTGAGATCAACGCCGCATTCGTCGCGGTCGCAGACACTCTCACAACCGACTACGACATGGTGGACCTGCTACACACACTCGTCCAACGTTGCGCAGCAATCCTTCATATGGAGGCTGGTGGGCTGATGCTCGTCGACGGGGCAGGTGAACTTCAACTAATGACGTCAACCAGCGAGGCGGCGGGGTTGGTCGAAGTCATGCAACTCAACGCCGCAGCCGGGCCGTGCATTGATTGCTTTCGCACCGGATCTGCTATCTCGGTTAACGACATCTCGGTGTCGACGTCGTGGCCAGCCTTCCGCACGGCCGCGCTCAAACAGGGTTTCCACTCCGCGCTTGCCACGCCGATGAAACTGCGGGGAAAGATCATCGGAACGATGAATCTCTTCGGCGCAGCCAGTGCAGGTGTTAGCGCTCGCGATGCGGCCGTTGCTCAGGCACTCGCAGACGTCGCGACGATCGGCATCCTCCAAGAGCGCGTCATTCAGGAAGGCCACCTGATGGAGCAACAATTACACCGTGCTCTCGACAGCAGGATTGTCATCGAGCAGGCTAAAGGAGTCATTTCGAATGGACTCTCGCTCAGCATGGATGATGCCTTCTTACTGCTGCGAAAGTATGCTCGGGACCACAATCTCACGATCAGAACCGCGTCGGAGAGTGTGAGCAGACGCGTGGTCTCAGTGCAGTCGATTGCCTCCAACCCCGCAAAGTTGAGACGCTAAACACACCTGAGGTTGCGCGCAACACAGCACGTTCAGCAGGTGTACAGTGCCACTAGTTGCTCCAATCCTTGGCAACGGAATTTATTCCGTTATGACGCGAGGATGGCAATGGCCAATTCAGGTATCAGCCTCACAGTTGGGGTGCTTTCCGAGCGCGATTCCCACGAGCATCGGGTTGCACTCGACCCCAGTGCGTGCGGCCGCCTCGTTCACTCCGAAATGGCTGTGCTCGTTGAGTCAGATTGTGGATTGGATGCCGGTTTCCCCGATCACGCCTATGAGGCCGCTGGTGCAACCATCGCCACTCGCAGCGGTGTCATCGCAGACTGTGACGTGCTCGCGTCGCTCAGCTTCCCGCCTCGTGCCGTCACTGATCAACTTGTCGCGGGGCAAACAATAATCGGGCTCCTTGATCCTCTGAACAGCCTTGACAGGGTTGGCCCACTGGCCGAGCAGGGCCTCACCCTCGTTGCACTCGAACTGCTTCCTAGGACGCTCAGCCGCGCCCAGGCCATGGATGCTCTGAGCTCCCAATCAAGTGCGGCCGGTTACCGTGCAGCAATCGTCGCGGCAGAGAAATTTGGTCGATACCTTCCCATGATGATCACGGCTTCGGGAACCGCGATTCCGGCCAAAGTTATCGTCATCGGAACGGGCGTAGCCGGGCTACAAGCCATCGCGACCACAAAACGTCTTGGGGCTGTGGTCACCGGATACGACGTGCGAGAAGCATCCCGCATGGAGGTCGAATCACTCGGAGCCAAGTTCCTCACCTCTTCCGTTGCCGCGGGCACTGGCGAAGGAGGGTACGCACGCCCCATGACTACCGAGGAGCAAAGCACTCAGCAGCAGGAGCTCGCGGCGGCATTGGCAGCCTTCGACATCATCATCACTACGGCGAAAGTTCCTGGCCGCACTCCCCCACTCTTGGTTTCTGCCGAGACCCTCACGACACTCAAGCCCGGAACCGTCTGCGTTGATCTTGGCGCGAGCGACAAAGGCGGAAACGTTTTTGGCTCGATCGACGGATCTACTACCACTACGACCTCCGGAGTCGTCGTTGTCGGCGCTGGCAATCTCGCGGCCGACCTTCCCGCATCTGCATCACAGATGTATGGCAAAAACATCACTGCCGTAATCGAAGCACTCGCTCCGATGGGCGCCATCACTATCGACCCGACAGACGAGATACACGCCAGCCTCGTTGCCTCCCACGATGGCATCGTGACCAACCCGGTCCTGCGCGCCGCAATGAAACTCGAGCCCCTCGGCTCGAGCGAACCTCTGAAAGCCCAGGCCCCTTGATGCAAATTCTCTTCGGCAACCTCGCTATTTTCGTCCTCGCGCTTCTGGTTGGAGTCGAAGTGATCAGCAAGATCCCCTCAACCCTTCACACGCCAATGATGTCCGGCGCCAACGCGATTCACGGTGTTGTTATTGCGGGTGCTGTAGTAACCGCGTCACTCGCCAATTCACCGACCGGCTACATCCTGACCTTCATCGCCGGGGCCTTTGCCGCCGCGAATGTGTTCGGAGGTTATGCCGTGACGGACCGCATTTTGAAGATGTTTATGAGGCCCAAGGCTGTCGAACCTGCCGACGAAACAAAGACCTCGAAGGATGCATCATGACCGACTTTGAATTCGTCGTCGGGTTGATATACCTGTTGTCCGCATCCCTCTTTGTCGTAGGACTGCACATGATGCGTGCGCCAGCTACCGCACGCAACGGCAACCGCATCTCGGCAGTGGGCATGATCATTGCGGTCGCGGCGACGGTTGCGCTGTCGCTCGTCACCTCGGGTGGCGAGTGGATCGCTTGGGCGGTGCTCGCCGTAGGCGTTCTCCTCGGTGGGATCTTTGGGGTTTACCGGGCACGCACCGTCAAGATGACAGACGTGCCTCAGCTAGTGAGCGTATTCAACGCTGTCGGCGGCAGCGCCGCAGCCGCGATCGCCTTCGCAGCGTTTATCCTCGCCACCAGCAGCAACCCGCTCGATTTAACCGTTTCCATCCCCATCGTGCTCGATGTGCTCATTGGCTCGATTACGTTCTCAGGTTCGCTGATCGCTGCGGGAAAGCTTCAAGGAGTAATCCCAGGCAACCCCGTGACATTTCCCGGCTCGCGCGCGCTCAACGCTGTAGTCGCTCTCATCGCACTTGGCGCGAGTGTTGCGGCCATAATTCTTCCAGAAAATACATTGCTCTTGGTCGTGGTTCTCGTGACGGCGCTCATTCTTGGAGTACTCATGGTGCTCGCGATCGGCGGCGCCGACGCGCCCGTCGTAGTGTCACTCTTGAACGCGCTTACCGGCCTAGCCGTAGCGATGGCGGGCTTCGCGATTGACAATCAAGCACTGATCATCGCTGGCGCACTGGTCGGAGCCGCGGGCACAATCCTGACGCTTCAAATGGCTAAGGCGATGAACCGCTCTGTGCTGTCGATCATCCTCGGCGGGTTCGGCACAGGCGAGATAGCAGCCTCCGCCGGACCAGCTGACGAAGAACTAGCCAACGTCCGCAGCCTCACCACCGACGATGTCGCTATCCAGCTCGCCTATGCGCAGCACGTGCTGATTGTTCCGGGTTACGGTCTCGCCGCCGCCCAAGCTCAACACGAAGTCGCGGAGCTCGCTTCGCTGCTCATCGCGCACCATGTAGACGTCAAGTACGCGATACACCCCGTTGCGGGACGGATGCCAGGCCACATGAACGTTTTGCTTGCCGAAGCTAATGTGCCCTACGAACAAATGCTGCAACTCGACGAGGCCAACACCGCGTTCGATAACTGTGACGTCGCGCTCGTTATCGGAGCCAACGACGTCTGTAATCCCAACGCTCGCACTCCAGGTAACGCAGTATCTGGGATGCCCATCCTCAACGCTGATCACGCCAAGTCGGTCGTCGTTATCAAACGTTCGATGCGGCCTGGCTATGCGGGCATCCCAAACCCGCTCTTCACGGACCCTAAGACGGGAATGCTATTCGCGGACGCAAAAGAGGCGCTGAACGACATCACGGTGGGTGTCAAAGAATACGTGTCCGCGTGACCTCACCCGAAGCCGCTCGACTTCTTCGCCTAGACCGCTCGACACCAAAGGAAAACGATAATGACTAGTCCCTCAGTTGCTGCGCCACCAACCGCCCAGAGTGCCGCCACCAGACGGTGACCTACGAGTCACCCGTTATCGGGTCGGCGCGCGGACGTCACGCTCTTGCAGTGCTGCACCTAGCCACCGGGTTCATCTTCCTGTGGGCATTCTTCGACAAGACCTTCGGTCTCGGATTCTCCACACCCGCAGAGCGAGCGTGGATTAACGGCGGCACGCCCAGCCAGGGATTCCTCAATAGTGATGGAGTTGTCGGGCCTCTCAAACCGCTATTCACCGCGATTGCGAGCCCCACCTCCGACGTCCTCTTCATGCTCGGGATGCTCGGAATTGGCGTTGCAGTAATGCTCGGTATTGGGCTTCGCGTCAGTGCAGTGGCTGGCACCGTAATCATGATCTTGATGTATCTAGCGGAGTGGCCCTTCGCCGCGAATGCCGGCTCCACTAACCCGGCCGTGGATTACCACATCATTTACGCACTTGCATTGATCGTCCTAGCGTCGCTGGCCGCCGGAGACACGTGGGGTGCAGGCCGCGTCTGGAAGCGACTCGGTTTCGTCCAGAAGATGCCGTGGTTGATCTGACCGCTGACGCGACTACCCACGACCGACTTCCCACTAACCATCGAGCAAGAAAGCTGACCACGATGAAGGCTGCACGATTTCACGGTCGCAAAGACATCCGGATTGACGATATTCCCGAGCCACAGCTGAGACCAGGTGCCGTAGCGATTGACATTGCTTGGTGCGGTATTTGCGGCACCGACCTCCACGAATATCTCGAGGGTCCCATCTTCATTTCCGCTGAGGGCCGTCCGCACCCGTTAACTCATGAACACGTCCCAGTCACGATGGGGCACGAGTTCTCTGGGACGATCACCACACTAGGGGACGGCATCACGGATCTCACTGTCGGTGACAACGTGGTCGTGGAGCCGTACTTCGTCTGCGGCGAATGTGCTCCTTGTCGCGCAGGAAACTACAACCTCTGTACGAAGATGGGCTTCATTGGACTTGCAGGCGGCGGAGGAGGACTCAGCGAGAAGATCGTCGTCGACCGCCGGTGGGTGCACCCGATTGGCGACATCCCGCTGGATCAGGCCGCCCTCATCGAACCCCTCGCCGTAGGGCATCACGCGTTCGTGAGAAGCGGCGCAAAGGCCGGCGATACGGCTTTCATCGGAGGCGGAGGCCCTATCGGTCTGCTCCTAGCCGCCGTGCTCAAAGCGGAAGGCATCACGGTGATCATGTCCGAGCCCGGGGCTGCTCGTCGTGATATTGCCTTCTCTACGGGCGTCGCACACCACGTGATCGACCCGACGGTTGAGGATGCCGTGGCTAAGGTTCACGAGTTGACCGGCGGAGTAGGCGCAGACGTTGGCTTTGAGTGCTCGAGCGTCAACGTCGTTCTTGATCAACTCTTCGACGCAGTTCGACCCGCCGGCGTGATCGTCAACGTCTCGATTTGGAGCAAACCAGCCCAAATCGACATGCAGAAGCTTGTGCTCAAAGAAATAGACCTCCGCGGCACCATCGCGTATGCCCACGATCACCCTGCAACGATCAAGCTTGTGCAAGACGGGAGAGTCGACCTTGAACCGTTCATTACCGATCGAATTGATCTCGACAGACTCGTTCAAGATGGATTCGCAACCCTCATCGATCACAAGGACACGGCGGTAAAGATCATCGTCCAGCCGGAGGTAAGTAATGTCTCATGACACGTCGGAAGCGGGCTGGTCGCCCCAGGGGCCAGTCCTAGAGCTGTCGGATCAGGCAAGTTGGGATTTGCTCGCGAGTAAGAATTTTGGGCATCTCGCCCTCAGCAATGCTGTACGGCCCGATATCTTTCCGGTCAACTACTACTGCGACAAAGAAACAATTCTGTTCCGCACGGCTTCCGGCTCCAAACTGCACGAGATCACAGAGAATATTCACGTCGCATTCGAAGTTGACGCCCACACTCCCGACAATGTGTGGAGCGTCGTAGCGCAGGGCCTCGCCGCTGTGCTCAATGGCGACCATCCGGTAACGGCTCAGGCTCTCGAAGCACTCCCGGACTGGGTTCCCGTTGAATCATTCATGTACATATCGATAAAACCTCACACCATCCGTGGCCGCTTGTTCGAGAACCACCTCAAGATCGGACACGCCTGATCGATGCTCGGCATCGAAGGCGGCCGCGGCAGCGAAGGCCTACCCTTGGCTCTACACAAACCAACCGGGAGTTACCGTGACGTTCTTCGAATCCATCTCGACCGTATTCCGCAAGTACGCGGACTTTAGTGGGCATGCCAGCCGGTCGGAATACTGGTGGTTCGTGCTCTTTTCCTTTATCACCACAGCGATCCTCGGATCACTCAACCTAACCTCATCAGAAGGAACACTCGACCTTGGCACCAGCCTCAGCACCGCTTGGTCACTCGCGCTGCTGCTCCCCCAGCTTGCGGTTACCGTGCGACGCTTACGCGATACGGGCCGCGACTGGACCAACATGTTTTGGATCCTCGTTCCTCTCGCCGGAGTCATCGTGCTGGTGATCTACCTGACTCAACCGAGCATTCCCGAGCGTATGACAGCCAATCCATAACTAATCCATAGACTTCTCCGAAACCATGGCTCTCACCACGATCTGGAGTGACCATGACACGACTATTCACGACCGCAGCGGTAGCAAGTGTGTTGCTTCTCGCCGTAGCAGGCTGCACCACCGCTGAAAGCACTGCTACCGACATCAGCACGCCAACCACGGAAGCCACCAACGCGATAGGCACAACTAACTTCGCAGCATCCAACGGCGACTGCGACGCGATGGTAGCGACCCTGCGCGATGTCGAGAGCGCCAACTCTGACCTCGAAGACCCAGAACTCGCGGGCGTCTGCGACGGTGAAACACTGACCATCACGAGCAACAGCATCCCCGACTACTTTTACATTGCAACAACTCCCGGTTCTCCGCAGGTATCAGATCTGACAGTAAGCATCCCCGTGACCCCGACTGCAGCGGACGAACCGAGCTCAGTCCCCCTCTTGGGAGCGCTTGGAGTCGCCATCGACGGCGTGCCTATGTACGGCCCCACCGAAGGGACCGGCGGCGACGTGCAATCCCTCGAAGGTGCACTCTCCGTCTGCGGTAGCCACAGCGGCCCGACTGACTTCCACCTGCACTGGTTCGGCTATGCCGATGACGTTGACTGCCTCTACGACGCAGACGAGATCGAAACTGGCGAATCGCTTATCATCGGTTGGGCTGCTGACGGCTACCCCATCATGTCTGGTGTCGTGTGCTCAGATGAGGCCTGCGACGAGGTCGTTCAACTCACTAGCAGTTGGGAACTCACCGACGAATCACTGTTCGCCACCGACACCTGGGCTGCGCATAGCTACGTCGAAGGCTCGGGAGACCTCGACGAGTGCAACGGTCGCGTCGACAGCGACGGACAGTACCGTTACTACTCCACAGCGACATTTCCTTACCTCCTCGGCTGTTACCACGGAGAAGTTGCGGATGACGCCATAAACGGCAACAGCGCTGCAGCCCCCGGCCCCGGAGCCGTCGGTCCCGGCGATATGCCCGCCATGGATGGCTAACA
This sequence comes from Rhodoglobus aureus, assembly GCF_039527955.1. Taxonomy (NCBI): domain Bacteria; kingdom Bacillati; phylum Actinomycetota; class Actinomycetes; order Micrococcales; family Microbacteriaceae; genus Rhodoglobus; species Rhodoglobus aureus. The sequence continues at coordinate 43,364 of NZ_BAAAKW010000016.1, forward strand.
GTGCGGACCGCTATCCGAAGAACTGAAGCGGTCACCAACCCCGCCAGACGTAACTTCCTTGCGTTTGGCATGCTGGCCGTGACCGGAACCGCGTTGGCAGCGTGCGGCGCGCCCGCCGCCAACGAGACGGATTCGCTGGAGACGCCAAACGAGACCGACATTGGCTTCTTCACAGACATGGCCCTTCATCACGCACAAGCGCTCGCTCTGTGCCAGCGGGTCTTGGGGCGCGACAACGGTGATTCAGTGCAATCGCTGGCCACAGAAATCCTGCAAAATCAGTCGTACGAACGGGGTGTGATGTACACCTGGCTCACCGTCTGGGGAGAAAGTACTGCTCCGCCGAAGACCGTCATGGCCTGGATAGGCATGGAGATTCCTGCTGCTGAGATGACCGGTCTCGCAACCGACGAGCAAGTGATTTTACTCAGCACGACAACGGGAATGGCTCAGGGTCGTCTTTTTCTCAGCCTCATGCGTGCCCACCACGTTGGTGGCATGCACATGGCTGCCAGTGCACGTGAAAATGCAGCCACGAGCGTAGTTCGCTCGACTGCGGACCTCATGTCTTCATTCCAGAACTATGAGATCGGAATCATCGACCAACTTCTCGCGACCACCTATCTCTAACCGCGAGCAAGAATCTCTCCCCCTGAGACGTTTCTATTGACTGGTGGCACCTGTGCTTCTCCACGCTTAGCGACACTGGCCCGCTAGTGGCTAATCTGGGAAGATGCGAGTGTGCCCCTGCCAGTCCGGAGAAACCTACGACGAGTGTTGCGGGCGTTTCCATCGCGGCGATGCCCTCGTCCCCACGGCTGAACGGCTCATGCGCTCGCGGTACAGCGCCTATGTGCTGGGTGAGATCACCTATTTGCTGAAAACGTGGCATCCGTCAACACGTCCCCGAATTCTCGAACATGACCCGGCTGTGCGCTGGCACCGACTCGATATCGTCTCGCGCACCGGCGGCAGCATGCTCGACACTCGCGGCACGGTCGAATTCCGCGCCCACTACCGGCACGACGGAATTGCTGACCAACAACACGAAAACAGCAGCTTCGTTCGCGAGAATGGCACCTGGCTGTATGTCAACGCGGTTTAAGAACTCCAGACGCGCCCCAAACTGAGAACTGAGGAGAAACAGTGGACTACATACTCTCAATCGACCAGGGCACCACAAGCACGCGCGCGATCATCTTCGATCACGACGGCAATCCGGTCACCTCTGGCCAGCTGGAACATGATCAGATCTTCCCCAAAGCGGGCTGGGTTGAGCACGACGCTACTCAAATCTGGAACAACACACGCGAAGTCATCGGTCAAGCGCTCTCCAAAGCGAATATCACCCGCCACAGCATCGCTGCCGTCGGCATCACCAACCAACGTGAAACCACCATCATCTGGGATCGCGCCACCGGCGAACCTGTCTACAACGCCATCGTCTGGCAAGACACCCGCACGCAAGCGATCATCGACCGCATCGCTGACGGCGACACCAACAGGTTCAAGAAGAAGACCGGGCTTCCGCTAGCGACGTATTTTTCGGCATCCAAAATTGTGTGGATGCTCGACAACGTCGACGGAGTTCGTGAACGTGCCGAAGCTGGCGAACTTGCCTTCGGAACCCCCGACACCTGGGTGCTCTGGAATCTCACTGGTGGCCCTGATGGCGGCGTCCACGCCACCGACATCACCAACGCAAGCCGCACGCTGCTCATGGATCTTGAGACGCGCACCTGGAGCGAAGAGATTCTTGCCGAGCTCAAGATTCCGGCGACGCTCATGCCCGAGATCCGCAGCTCTTCAGAGGTTTACGGCACGGTCTCGAGCTCGAGCCTGCTGCGCGAGGTGCCCGTTGCTGGCATCCTTGGTGATCAGCAGGCGGCAACGTTTGGTCAGGCCGCTTTTGACGCCGGCGACTCTAAAAACACTTATGGCACCGGCAACTTCTTGCTCACGAATACGGGCACAGAGATCGTGCACTCCACAAATGGGCTCATCACGACTCTCGCCTACCAGCTCGGCGACGAGGCTCCCCGATACGCGATCGAAGGCTCAATTGCGGTTACTGGCTCGCTGGTGCAATGGTTGCGCGACAATCTGGGCATCATCTCCCGTTCTGAAGAGGTGGAAACACTCGCGGCATCCGTTGATGACAACGGCGGTGTCTACTTTGTGCCCGCATTCTCCGGACTTTTTGCCCCACATTGGCGACCGGATGCCCGGGGTGCGATTCTCGGACTCACCCGTTTTGCTAACAAGGGTCATATTGCCCGCGCCGCGCTCGAGGCCACCGCATTCCAGACCAGCGACGTTGTCGACGCGGCTAACGCGGATGCCGATGTTGCGATGACCGAATTGCGCGTCGATGGAGGCATGGTCGCCAACTCCGCGCTCATGCAGTTTCAGGCGGACATCCTGAACTTGCCGGTTATTCGCCCGGTTGTCGCAGAAACGACTGCACTCGGTGCCGCCTACGCTGCGGGGCTTGCCGTTAACTATTGGAGCGGAATTGACGAGCTTCGCACCAACTGGCAAGAGGGCGAGCGGTGGGAGCCGAGCATGCCTGCCGAGGAGCGTGAGCGACTGCTGCGCAACTGGAAAAAGGCGATTTCGAAGACCCTCGACTGGGTTGACGAAGACACCGACTAATCCGCCGGACTCGGCCGCCCAAATCGACCGTCTAGCGGTTGGTAGCCGCAACCCATTCATCGAGTTTTGCACTCGCGCGCCCGGAGTCGACCAGGTCTTCAGTACGGTCGAGCTGCTCACGAAGACGCACCAGCAGCGGTCGCTGGCTCTGTTCGGGATCTTGCGCGAGATTGAACGACGCGAGTCCGGCCGCAGCGTTGAGCAGCACAACGTCTCGTGCTGGCGACTTTTCACCGGCAAGTACCGATCGAATTACTTGTGCATTGTGCTCGGGGTCCCTGCCGAGCAGCGCTTCGATCGGCGCACGCGGGATGCCGAGCTCAAGCGGATCTAGATCGTGTTCTGTCACGAAACCTCGCGATACCTCCCAGACGTGACTGTGGCCGGTGGTGGTGAGCTTGTCGATGCCATCATCCCCGCGGTACACGAGCGCCGTTGCACCGCGCGTTTGAAACACGCCGACAAGCAGGCTTACCCGTTCGCGGCTTCCCACACCAACTGCGGAGGCCTGTGGACGTGCGGGATTACACAGTGGACCAAGAATGTTGAAAAGAGTCGGTATTGCCAGCTCGCGCCGGGTGGGGCCGGCATGCGCGAAGCCAGGGTGAAAGAGCGCCGCGTAAACAAACGTGATGCCCACTTCGTCGAGCACCTCAGCGACCCGCTCCGGAGTGAGATCAAGATTCAACCCCAAAGCACTGAGAACATCGGATGCTCCGCTCTTGCTGCTCGCCGCACGGTTCCCGTGCTTGATCACTGGCACATCGCCAGCAGCAGCAATTATCGACGCAACTGAGGAGATATTCAGCACTGCGCCATAGGGATCTCCTCCTGTGCCCACGATGTCCAGAGCCATCGGATCTACGGGCAACGGTAGAGCGCTTGCGAGTGCTGCATCTCGAAATCCAACTATTTCATCGACCGTTTCGCCCTTAATGCGGAGGGCAATAAGCATGGCGGCAAGCTGGGCAGATGTCGCTTCTCCGTTCATTACGGATTTCATTGCCCACTCGGCCTGACTGATAGACAAATCGCTGCCCGAGACGAGAGAACTAAGGATTTCGGGCCAAGTTGGGGTAGATGCCATAACTGAAATACTAACGATGCTGTGCGACTGGCCGGAGATTGAAAAACGAACCCGGAGATATCCGCCATAATAGGTAGGTGACCACAGCTGCCCTCAATCGCTCGCTCGGAGCCCAGTCTGTCCAACGACCGAACATTGTTGCGGTCGGAACCATCGTCTGGCTCGGAAGCGAGGTGATGTTCTTCGCTGGCCTCTTCGCCATTTACTTCACTCTGAGGTCCACTTCGCCTGGGTTGTGGGCTGAGCAGACTGAGAAGCTCAATGTGCCGTTCGCCACCACGATCACGATCATCCTCGTGCTCTCGTCGGTGACCTGCCAATTTGGTGTGTTTGCTGCGGAGCGCATGCAGGTGCACCGCACAGGCAAGCTTTTCGATATGCGCAAGTGGGGAATGACCGAGTGGTTCTTCCTCACCTACGCCATGGGCGCCGTATTCGTTACCGGTCAGGTCTTCGAGTACGCAACGCTCGTATCTGAGTATGTCAGCCTCTCGAGCGACTCTTACGGCTCGGCCTTTTACATCACCACCGGATTCCATGGACTTCACGTTGCCGGCGGCCTCATTGCCTTCCTGCTCGTACTAGGGCGCGGATTCGCAGTCAAAAACTTCGGTCATAAAGAAGCAACAACCGCGATCGTTGTTTCGTACTACTGGCACTTCGTCGACGTGGTCTGGATCGGCCTCTTCCTCATCATCTACGTGCTCAAATGAGAAACGGAAATAAAGCAATGGCCTCATCGGCAGTCCGCGCGTCTCGCAGGTCACGACCTGTCGGTCGACGCCATCCTCTTGCGACCGTAGCCCTGTTGCTCGTCGGTCTCGTCGGCACAGGTGGCGCCTACGCGCTCTTCACCTCAAGCGCCACAGCAGAGACCAACGCCTCCGCCGAGGCACTGGTTGAAGAAGGCGGGAAGCTCTTCGTAGCGAACTGTGCCACGTGTCACGGACTCAACCTTCAAGGAACCACCCAGGGGCCGACGTTGATCGGTGTCGGTGCAGCTGCTACCGATTTCCAGGTCGGAACCGGCCGTATGCCACTAGCCTTCACTGGTCCGCAGGCAGAAAGGAAGCCTGTTCAGTTCACCGAAGAGCAGATTCAAGCGCTTGCAGTATTTGTCGCTTCGAAAGGTCCCGGCCCCGCTATCCCGGCGGACATGTACCTCACGGGTGAGGCCGATGTCTCAAACGGAGCCCAGCTTTTCGTTAACAACTGTGCAATGTGCCACAACGTTGCCGGTGCCGGTGGAGCGCTCACCGAAGGCAAATATGCTCCGCCGCTTGCGGACATAGCCCCCAAGTACACATACGAAGCTATGCTCACGGGCCCGCAGAACATGCCTGTGTTCAACGACACCAACCTCACGCCTGAAGAGAAGGCCGACATCATCACGTACCTCAAGTACTTGGATGAGACGCCGTCAGTCGGTGGATTTACCCTCGGGTCTCTCGGCCCCGTTTCAGAGGGACTGTTCATCTGGATTTTCGGTCTCGGCGGGATCGTGGCAATCACGGTCTGGCTCACGGCTAAGTCAAACTAGTTAGCGGCCGCTACACAGCGGACGGTTGAAGGGATAAGAATGGCAGACGACCACGGCGACACCGCCGGCAGCATCGCTGCGGGTAAGGACGTCGCGCAGCACAGCGCTTCTGCACACGATGCAGGCACCGCTGTCGTCGCAACCGACGAAGTACCCAACCCTGGGTTCCCTCCGTACCGCCCACGCGTGACCGATCTCGATCCTAAGGTTGATCGGCAGCAGGAGCGCCGCGTTTCAGCGCTCTTCTTCGTTTCCATCATCGGAAGTGTGCTCGCCGTAGCCGCGTACATTGCATTTCCCATCGAGCCGGGCAACATGCAGTCGGTTCGTAACAACACCCTGTTCCTTGGTCTCGGAATCACGATGGGACTGCTCGGCATCGGAATCGGTGCAGTGCATTGGTCAAAGTCGCTCATGGAGGGCCACGACCTCGTTGAGCAGCGTCACGGTACCCGCGGTAGCGATGAAACTCGCGCCAAGGCCATCGAGGTCTTCACGCTCGGCAATAAGGAGTCCGGCTTCGGCCGACGCACACTGCTTCGCAACACCCTTATTGGTGCTCTCGTCGTCACGCCTCTTCCTGCAATCGCTCTATTCCGCGACCTTGCTCCAGAGGAAGACCCAGTTCCGCTTCTCCGGCACACGTTCTGGGATAAGGGCATGCGCCTCGCGCAAGACCCTAGCGGCACCCCCATCAAGGCTTCGGACGTCACACTTGGCTCGGCATTCCAAGTCATCCCTGAGGGAATCAATGACTCTGAACACCGAATTGAGGAGAAGGCCAAGGCTGCCGTACTTCTCGTGCGCCTCAAGCCCGAGGACCTAAAACCTTCTGAGGGACGTGAAAGCTGGAGCTATGACGGAATCATTGCTTTCTCCAAAATATGCACGCACGTCGGATGCCCGGTTGCTCTCTACGAGCAGCAGACCCACCACTTGCTGTGCCCCTGCCACCAGTCGCAGTTCGACATCACGCGGGAAGCCGCAGTGATCTTCGGGCCAGCCGCACGTCCACTTCCGCAATTGCCGATCTCGGTCGACGCAGAGGGCTACCTCATTGCACAGAGCGACTTCAAAGAGCCCGTCGGACCAAGCTTCTGGGAGCGCCCGCTATGACAACCACACCCACCCAGAGCGCACAGCAAAAGTCGCGCGGCCAGCGTTTCACTTCAGCTGCAGCGAACTACATTGATGAGCGCACCAGCATCTCTGGTCTCGCCAAAGAGGTAGGTCGCAAGATCTTCCCCGACCACTGGTCATTTATGCTCGGTGAGGTAGCCCTCTACAGCTTCATCGTGATTCTTCTGTCGGGAACGTTCCTTACGTTCTTCTTCGAAGCCTCCATGGTCGAGGTCGAATACGACGGCTCCTACGCGCCGCTCAAGGGCATCGAGATGTCTGTCGCTATGGCGTCGACTCTCGATATCTCCTTTGACATTCGCGGTGGTCTCCTGATGCGTCAGGTACATCACTGGGCTGCGTTGCTCTTCGTGGCAGCGATCGGCTTGCACATGCTTCGCGTGTACTTCACCGGTGCGTTCCGCAAGCCACGTGAGATCAACTGGCTCATTGGTTTTGTTCTCTTCATCCTCGCAATGGCCGAAGGCTTCACCGGCTACTCACTGCCCGATGACCTGCTCTCCGGTAACGGTCTGCGCATCATCGACGGAATGGTCAAGGGGATCCCGGTTATCGGAACGTGGATCTCGTACCTGCTGTTTGGCGGAGAGTTCCCGGGTGTAGACATCATCAGCCGCCTCTACATCCTGCACATCATGCTGTTGCCTGCGATCATCATTGCGGCAATCGGCGTGCACATGCTGCTGCTCGTGATCAACAAGCACACCCAGTTCGCCGGCCCCGGTCGCACCAACGACAATGTTGTCGGTTCACCCGTCATGCCTGGCTTCGCTGCGAAGGCCGGTGGATTCTTCTTCATCGTCTTCGGTGTGATCACGCTGATCGCGTCCACGTTCTCGATCAACCCGGTGTGGGTCTACGGACCATACGACCCCTCCCCTGTATCTGCGGGTACTCAGCCTGACTGGTACATCGGATTCGCCGACGGAGCCCTCCGACTTGTTCCGTCAGGGTGGGAAACCGTATGGCTCGGGCACTTGTGGTCGTTCAACATCATCGCGCCACTAGTCATCCTCGGGCTCTTCATCGCGATCGTTGCCTTCTACCCCTTCATCGAGGCGTGGGTTACAGGTGACAAGCGTGAGCACCACATCGCTGACCGTCCCCGCAACGCACCGACGCGAACCGCGATCGGTGCAGCAGGTGTCACGTTCTACGCAGTCCTCTGGGCCGCAGCGAGTTCCGACCTGATAGCGACGCACTTCAAGCTGACTATTGAGGGAGTCATCCTCTCCTCCCAGGCGCTGCTGATCTTCGGCCCGATCATCGCGTACTTCCTCACGAAGCGCGTATGCTTGGGTCTGCAGAAGAAGGATCGCGAGATCGCACTCCACGGCTACGAGTCCGGTCGAATCGTGCGCCTGCCGCACGGTGAGTACATCGAAGTTCACGAGCAGCTCGACGAGTACGAGCGCTGGAAGCTCGTTACTTTCGACGACTACAAGCCGTTGATGATCCGCCCGAACGCTGAAGGCAAGATCTCTGGCGGCCAGCGACTGCGCGCATCCGCATCGCGGTGGTTCTTCGAAGACCGTATCGCGCCCGTATCTAAGGGCGAGATCGAAGAATCAAAGGACGGGCACCACTAGCTCTCCGCCACACAAACGCACTGTGGGCTCTGACGGATACTCTCCGTCAGGGCTCACAGTGCGTTTAAGGATGCTGAGTCCTGGCCGGATACTCCCGCCGGCAAGCGGCAAGCGAGATGGGGGCGTCTGTACAGCGCGAAAGGTCGTTATAGCCCGGATACAGCGACCGCCGGCGGGAACCAGACGGGGCCGCGTGACACGTGCCCTCGGCAGGAGCCCGCGGTCGTTCGCGCCACAGCGCAGAAACACGCGTGCGCCTTCCCGGCTCAGAGCTAGGAACCCAGGGCGGCGAACGCAGCTTTTAGTCGAAGACGCGCTTAAGGAAGTCGGCCGTCGAACGGTAACCGATTCGCTCGAAGAAGTCGGCGGAGCCACGGCTAGGAACGGTGAGTTGTCGAACGCCGCGCTCTAAGCACACTGCTTCGACGGCCTCAACGAGGCGTGTGCCGATGCCCGAGCTCTGAACTGTGCCATCCACAACGAGTTCTTGCAGTTGAGCTGAACTTCCGTTGGTGTGGAGCAAGTGCGCGATGGTCGCGAAAGCATAGCCAACAACGCCAGTACCCGGCTGTTCAGCAACCAGCATAAGAGTGGTGGCTTGATCGTCTACGGCATGCGCGAAGCTCGCGTCGTACGCCGCACGGTCCGGTGCGTACTCGGTGCCTAGCTGCTTGAGAAGCTCGAATACCGGGCCAGCATCAGCCGCGGTCGCAGAACGTATCTGCACAGTATTAGCGTGCGAAGTATCCGCGGTAGTACTCATACGTCCACCCTACGAGGCTAACGATGAGAATTCCGCCACCGATGAACGCAATCCATGGTCCGATCGCTACGCCCAAGAACACGAGGGACACGGATGCGGCGAGCACGATGGGCCACCAGCTCCACGGGCTGAAGTGTCCCTGCTCTGCATCACCATCTTCAATGTTGGCATCGAGACGGTCCTCTGCGAGCTCTGCGCCCTGTGCGCTATGTACTTTGCCCAAGTAGAAGGCGATCAGTGCCCACAGCAGTCCGCTAAGAAGCAGAGCGATCGTTCCTACCCACTCAACTCGCTGATGTGCCTGGTCAAGGAGCGACCAAACTGTGTAAAGAGCCGCAACAAGGAAGAAGAAGACGGTCAGAATCCAATAAAGCTTGACGTTAGCCTTCATGAGCTATTTCACCTTCTCGTCCGCGAGATCGTATACGGGTGCATCCGGAGCATCTTTGCCTGGGCCGATTCCGACAGGAATTCCTGCTTCAGGGTGATTCAAATCGAACGCTGGGGACTCCGAACGAATTCGCGGAATCGAGGTGAAGTTGTGGCGCGGCGGCGGGCAGCTGGTGGCCCACTCGAGCGAACGGCCGTAGCCCCACGGGTCATCAACGGTGACGCGAGGCGCCTTTCGTGCAGTGATGTACACGTTGTAGAGGAAGGGGATCATCGATACAGCGAGGATAAACGCGCCGATCGTTGACACCTGGTTCATCCACGTCACACCATCCTCTTCGAGGTAGGTGCGATAACGACGAGGAAGCCCAACAACGCCAATCCAGTGCTGGATAAGGAACGTCGTATGGAAACCGATAAACAGCAACCAAAAGTGGATCTTTCCTAGTCGCTCATTGAGCATTTTTCCGGTCCACTTAGGCCACCAGAAGTAGAATCCACTGAACATTGCGAAGACGACGGTACCGAACACCACGTAATGGAAGTGCGCAACGACGAAGTAGGTGTCGGACACTACGAAGTTGAGCGGGGGGCTAGCCAAGATCACGCCGGTGAGTCCACCGAAGGTGAAGGTAACGAGGAATCCGATTGCCCACAACATAGGGGTCTCAAAGGTAATTGAGCCTCGCCACATCGTGCCGATCCAGTTGAAGATCTTTACCCCTGTCGGCACCGCGATGAGCATTGTCATGAGGGAGAAGAACGGTAGCAATACCGATCCCGTGACATACATATGGTGAGCCCAAACCGTGACGGAGAGAGCCGCGATTGAAATTGTCGCGTAGATCAGAGTCGAGTAACCGAAAATTGGCTTGCGGCTGAAGACCGGGAACACTTCAGAGACGATTCCGAAGAACGGGAGCGCGATGATATAAACCTCGGGGTGGCCGAAGAACCAGAATAGGTGCTGCCACAGGATGACCCCACCGTTTGCGGGGTCATATATGTGTGCGCCGGCTACTCGATCGGCTCCAAGGCCGAAGAGTGCTGCAGCTAGAACGGGGAACGCCATGAGTACGAGCAGCGAAGTAACGAGCGTGTTCCACGTGAAGATGGGCATGCGGAACATCGTCATGCCAGGTGCACGCATCGTGGTGATCGTGGTGATGAAGTTGACGGCACCGAGAATGGTTCCGAAGCCGCTCATCGTAAGGCCGAATACCCACAGGTTTCCGCCAATACCGGGTGAGAACGTCGTGGTCGAAAGCGGGGCGTAGGCAAACCAACCGAAGGATGCTGCACCCTGCGGAGTAAGGAATCCAGCGACAGCAATCAGCGAACCAAAGCTGTAAAGCCAGTAAGCGAAAGCGTTGAGTCGCGGGAACGCAACATCCGGCGCGCCGATCTGTAGGGGCATGAGCACGTTGGCGAAACCCGCAAAGAGTGGCGTCGCAAACATCAGCAGCATGATTGTGCCGTGCATCGTGAACAGCTGGTTGTATTGCTCACCGGTTGCAACAACTGCCAGGCCTGGCTGAAAGAGCTGCGCGCGGATGACGAGAGCCATCACCCCGCCGAGGAGGAAGTAGAAGAAGGAGGTGATCAGGTACATGTACCCGATAGTTTTGTGGTCCGTCGAGGTGACCCAGTTCACCAAGACATTGCCCTTATGTTCAACGCTCATGAGCCCTATTCCTCGTCGCTGCTGCCGTTGCCGGGCAAGTTCTGGTTCACGTTGTAGTCAATACCGAGTTGACCCTCGTAGCCGGCGGCACGCTGGCCATCGATGTAGTCCTCGTACTCGGTTTCGGAGACAACCTTGACAGTGAAGAGCATGAGTGAGTGGTACTCGCCACACAGCTCAGCGCACTTGCCCTGATAGGTGCCTTCCTTAGTAGGAATGAAGTACATGTAGTTGCTCTTGCCGGGGACCATGTCCTTCTTGTATAAGAAGTCGACCACCCAGAAGGAGTGAATCACGTCGCGCGATTCGATCTTGATTTCAACCTTCTTGTCGACAGGAAGAACCAACTGTGGCAATGAGTCCACGTTGATCGTGCCGTCGGGGTTGAAGTCAGCCTGAACGCCAGGGCTGTAGACATTCTCATCGATGTAGTTGAAGTCCCACGCCCAACGCTTTCCAACGACCTCGATCGAAACGTCGGGATTGACCTCGACACGCTCGATCGCTGCTTGGTCACGAGCGGTGAACGCGAAAAAGCCGATTACCAGAATCAGCGGAACGATTGTGTAGAAGATCTCGATCGGCATGTTGTACCGCAACTGAACGGGAAGCCCGGTCTGTCCGCGACGACGACGGTAGACAACGGCGGTCCAGATGATGAGGCCCCACGTAATGACACCCACGATCAAAAGCACGATCCACGACGTAACCCAAAGCCCTATAACGCGACTCGTGTTGCTAGTGGTTTCGGGATCTCCTGGGAGGTAACCCTGAAGTTGATCCTGGGTACAACCGGCCAAGACCAGCATCGTAACCAGAGCGATGGGGATCGCTGCCCATCGAATTCGGCGGTTAGAGCGCACCTGTGACCTCTCGAAGAACACGGACTAATACCTGTCCAGTCTATAGGGAGCCAGACGGTCTCATGATTACCGGCTCGCCCCATACAAGTGAAAAGGTGCACCAAATCGGCGCACCTTCTCAAAAAATTGCTGTGAAATTAGTTGAAACTGTCACCACAGGCGCAACTGCCCTCAGCGTTCGGGTTGTCGATAGTGAAACCCTGCTTCTCGATGGTGTCTTCGAAGTCGATGCTTGCACCGTCAAGGTACGGAACGCTCATCTTGTCGACAACGACTTCTACGCCGTCACCGAAGTCAACGCTCACGTCACCGTCGAGAACGCGCTCGTCGAAGTAGAGCTGGTAGATGAGCCCAGAGCATCCGCCCGGCTGAACAGCCAGACGTAAGCGCAGGTCATCGCGACCCTCTTGCGACATCAGGCTACGGACCTTGTCCGTGGCAGCCTGAGTCAGTGCAACTCCGTGGGCAGCAGTTTCAACAGCGGTTTCAGTCATGACCCGATTCTACGCCCGACGTTCCAACTTTGCGAGCAGCAGCGCCTCCGTAAGGATGGCGCGTTTGAAAACCCCCAAATGCAGCGACTCGTTTGGGCTGTGCGCACGCGACTCAGGGTCCTCAACTCCCGTAACCAATATCTGCGCCTCCGGAAACACGTCAACGAGGTCGGAGATGAAAGGAATCGATCCGCCGATTCCAGTCTGAAGAGGCTCATTGCCCCACGCCTCGTGCATCGCAGCGCTCACGACCTCAACGGCCCAGCTGCTGGTATCGACCAGGAATGGGCTGCCACGGTTGACATCCGAGATCTCAAGGTGAGCCCCAAAAGGAACGTTGGCTTCAAAGTGGGCTTGCAGGGCATCGAATGCGTCATTGGGGTCCTGACCCGGCGCAATACGCGCACTGAGTTTCACGGTAACGCTCGGCGACAGAGTGTTGGATGCGTTCATTACTGTCGGCGCATCAATGCCTGTGATCGTGATGGCCGGCTTATCCCAGAGCCGGCTGAGCACGCTACCGGTGCCCACTGAGCGAACGCCCTCGAGCAGTCCGGCCTCATTCCGCAACTTTTCTTCGCTGTATTCGGGCGTCTCGCCATCGCGGGTGATCAGTCCATCCACTGCAACGGCACCGGCCTCATCGTGCAGGGTAGAAAGGAGCTTTACGGTCGCTAGCATCGCATCCGGCACCGCTCCCCCGAACATTCCAGAGTGTGAGGCGTGAGCAAGCGTCGAGACCTTGAGCTTGAACGTGACGTTTCCGCGCAACCCCACGGTGAGCGACGGGGTGTTGATGTCCCAGTTGTCAGAATCAGCTACGACGATGACATCAGCGGCAAGCTTGTCGCGATTCTCGGTGATGAAGTTCGCGAACGAGCGCGAGCCGAACTCTTCTTCTCCCTCGAAGAATGCCACGAGTCCGAGATCGAAATCTTTACCCACAGTTGCAACGAAGGCGCGGATCGCGGCGACGTGGGCCATGATGCCCGCTTTGTCATCGGCGGTGCCACGGCCGTAGAGGCGATCGCCGCGCACGGTCGGCTCGAACGGAGGCGAATCCCAGTCCGCATCCTGGCCGGGCGGCTGCACATCATGATGGGCATACAAAAGAATTGTTGGCTTGCCATTCTTAGCCGTGCGCGTAGCAAGAAGCGCCGGATGACCGAGGGTGTTCTCATCAATCGGTGCCCGCGCTAGTTCCACGCTGTCGAAAACGCCAATGCCCTCGATTAGTGCTTTGGCAGCCTCGGCGCTGCGCTGAACCTGCTCCGAATCGAAGCCATCCCACGACACTGAAGGGATTCGCACAAGCGATGACAACTCCGCAATCGTTGCTGGCATTGCCGCAACAACAGCCTCAGAAAGTGAATCGAATAGCGGATCGAGAGTCGTCGACGCGGACGTCGGCTGCGGCGTGTGAGTCATACGGGTAATCTTAGATTGACATCAACGCAAGGAACCTAGTGGCAAAAGCATCTTCGTCCGATAGCAACTCAACTCCCGAAACCCCGGCTGACCACGAAAGTGTCGCCGGAAAGGGACGCCCGACCCCAACGCGCAAAGAACGCGAAGCGGCCAACCAGCGCCCGCTCGTCTCTGACGACCGCAAGCAGGCCCGTCGCCAGGCACGCACGCAAATGCAGGCTGAGCGTGAACGGGCTCGCGTCGGCATGGCCAACGGTGAAGAGAAATACCTGCCGGTTCGGGACCGTGGCCCTCAAAAGCGCTACGTTCGCGACTATGTAGACGCCCGCTTTAGCGTCGGAGAACTACTGGTTCCCGCGATGTTTGTGGTCATCATCTTGACGCTCTTCCCGCAGCCCGAAGTGCAGGTATTTGGACTGTTTGCGCTGTGGGGCTTCTTCATCGTCGCAACCATCGACGCAATCCTGCTTGGACTTCGCCTCCGCCGCAAGATCGCCGAAAAGTTTGGCGAGTCACGCGTTGAGAAGGTGCGGTGGTACGCCGCGATGCGTTCATTGCAGCTACGCATCATGCGACTACCCAAGCCACAGGTCAAGCGCGGGCAATTCCCGAGCTAGGCCTCGCGCTCATCACCCAACGCGGCGATCGCACGACCGTGCGACGTTGGTCAGGCCGCGCGCTCAGCACGTAGGAGTGTTGCAAGCCTGCGATTAATCGACCGCGCCCAGAAGGGGCCGCGGTAGATGAATCCGGTGTAGCCCTGAACGAGCGTTGCACCGTCTCGCAGGCGCTCAGCGACATCCTCAGCCGTTTCGATACCACCGACCGAGATCACACAGAACTCGGCAGGTACGACACCGCGGATCACTCGCAATAGCTCTAGCGACCGCGCAGCAACAGGTTTACCCGACACCCCACCGGTGCCAGCAGCTTCGATGATGTCAGGTTCGGTTACGAGCCCTTTGCGAGAGAGCGTCGTATTCGTCGCGATGATGCCATCGAGTTCTTCGACGGCAAGTCGTGCAATTGCCGCAGCTTCGTCATCCGTAACATCCGGGGCTATCTTGACAAGCACCGGGGTAACGCCGGCGGCAGACTTCACTGCCGTAAGCAACGGCTTGAGCTTGTCGATCTCTTGCAACCCACGGAGCCCCGGAGTGTTTGGCGAGCTCACATTCACGACCAGATAGTCGGCAAGGGGGGCGAGCGCTCGAGCGCTCGTGAGGTAGTCGGCAACAGCATCCTCAACAGCAACGACTCGCGACTTGCCAATGTTGATTCCGATTACGGGTCGCTGTGTACGCCGCCGTTCACGCTCAATAATCACAGCTGCTTTAGCCGCGCCCGCATTGTTGAAGCCCATTCGGTTAATAACACCACGGTCGGCAACAAGGCGAAAGAGCCGCGGTTTAGGGTTTCCCGGCTGCGGAAGGGCAGTAATCGTTCCCACTTCAACATGGCTGAAGCCCAATTGCCCTAGACCCTGAATGCCGACACCAGACTTATCGAATCCTGCAGCGACCCCAAAAGGCGAATCGAAACTCAGACCGAGCGTCTCAACATGAAGCACCGAATCTGGTGTGCGCTGCTGTAAACGGCCAAGCCCAATCACGGGAAGCGTTCGGATCACCGCAAAAGCTAGGGAATGCGCGAACTCGGGGTCGAGTCGCTTGAGAACAGTGCGGAAGAAAAAGTCATACATGGGCAGCGATGCTCTCAGCGATAGAAGACAGTGGTCGACAACGGGGCCAAGCTAGGTGGTGGTGCCGTGATCCAGACGAAGCTGGCTGATGGCCAAGTCGAAGTCCTCGAGCGAATCGAAGGCTTGGTAGACGCTAGCGAACCGAAGATACGCGACTTCGTCGAGATCTCGCAGTGGCGAAAGAATCGCCAAGCCAATTTCGTTCGCATCGATCTGGGCGGCACCTGTGGCACGAATTGACTCTTCGACCTTCTGAGCAAGCACTGCCAAATCGCCGTCAGTAACTGGTCGCCCCTGGCATGCCTTGCGCACACCGCTGACGATTTTTTCGCGACTGAACGACTCCACGACACCGTTGCGTTTGATCACATTGAGTGATGCCGTCTCGGTCGTCGAGAATCGTCGCCCGCACTCGGGGCACTGTCGGCGTCGACGAATCGAAAGGCCATCGTCGCTCGTGCGAGAATCGACAACCCTGCTATCGGGATGCCTGCAAAAAGGGCAATACATAGTGGGTCAAGCGTACCCGGTTAGTGGTCTGGGAACCGCGCACTTACCGCAGCCCCGTGTGCGGGTAGATGCTCCGCGGCGCTCAGAGCGGCAATGTGCGGCTCGAGAGCTTGCAAGGCATCGTGGCTATAGCGAATCACTTGCTGGGGGCGCAAGAAGGTATATGCGCCGAGTCCTGACGAGAAGCGCGACTGACCACCGGTGGGAAGCACGTGATTGGAACCCGCCAAATAGTCGCCGAGGCTCACTGGCGACTGCGCGCCGAGGAAGATCGCACCGGCGTTGTCGATCATGTCGAGAACAGTGCCAGGCTCCTCGGTCTGGATTTCGAGGTGCTCGGGCCCATACGCATTGCTCAGCGCCGCGGCGGCCACCATGTCGCTCACCAGCACAATTGCGGACTGCTGGCCTTCAAGGGCAGTTCCTGCGCGCACAGAGTGTGACGTCGCAGCAAGTTGCTTGGCCAGCTCGATGCGCACGGCATCCGCCAACTCCTCGGAGTCCGTGACCAAGACTGCGGCTGCAAGCTCATCGTGTTCGGCTTGGCTCAGCAGGTCTGCAGCGACCAGTCGAGGGTCAGCATCCGCATCCGCAATGATCAAAATTTCGGTCGGACCAGCCTCGGAGTCGATGCCGACCATGCCCCGAACCGCGCGCTTAGCTGCCGCAACATAAACGTTCCCCGGACCGGTGATCATGTCAACGGGATCGAGCCCCAGATCTGGGATTCCGTAGGCGAACGCGCCAATGGCTCCCGCGCCGCCCATCGCGTAGACCTCGTCAACGCCAAGCAAGCCTGCGGCACCAAGGATTGTTGGATGCACCGCTCCCCCAAAAAGGCGCTGCGGAGGTGATGCCAGCGCTACCGAAGAAACGCCGGCGACCTGTGCAGGCACCACATTCATGATCACGCTCGACGGGTAAACCGCCTTGCCGCCAGGAACATAGAGTCCAACGCGATTGACGGGCTGCCAACGCTGCACGATCTCAGCGCCATCGCCGAGCTCGGTCATGATCGGTGGGGGAACCTGGGCTTTGCTCGCGGTGCGAACACGGTCAATGGCAAGTTCGAGAGCCTCGCGCACAGCTGGCTCGAGTGCGCGGGTCGCACGGGTGATTTCATCCGCGTGGATCCGCACCCGATCAGGTAGCACCCGGTCAAGGCGTTCAGCCTGATCAAGCAGCGCCTGTTCGCCTCGCTCACGAACATCGTCAATGAGCTGAATCGCCGCAGCAGAGGCGGCCGAAACGTCCATTTGAGCACGAGGGATGACACGGGAAAGTTCAGCGCGGCTCAGAGTGGCGGCACGAAGATCGATTGTATTCAGCGACATGGCTCCACCATGCTAGTTCGTTCTGCGCGTGGAATTCTTGCACGCCGATTAGGCTTGATAGAAGACATATGGAAAATTCAGCAGCAACAGACGGAATCGACGCTTTCAAGAGCGCCTTCAGGCGCCACGCGGCTGGCGTCGCGGTAGTGACCTCGATCGCACCCGACGGTCATCCGGTGGGTTTTACAGCCACGTCCCTCGCGTCGTTGGCCGCCGTTCCCCCACTTGCCACCTTCAACATGGCTCAAGTCTCGAGCTCGTGGCCCGCCATCACCGTTGGCAATCAGGTTGCGATTCACATGTTGGGACCACGAAGTCGTCATCTTGCAGAACGCATGGCGGCCGACCATGACCTCCGCTTTGTTGGCGACCACTGGCATGCCGATGACAGCGGTCTCCCACTGCTCGACGGCGCGACGGCAATTGCAATTGGACGCATCGTAGACGTGCACCCGGTGCACAACAACGCGGTCGTGGTCGTTGAGATCGATCACGGCATCCTCGGCGAGGAAGACGAAGCCTTGCTCTACCATGAGCGCACCTACATGCGCCCGCACGCTCTCGAGAACTAACCCAAGCAGCCAGGGCCGAGCAGCGTCTTTAGTTCGCCGTAGAGATCGGCTGAGACCTTGACGCGATAGGGCACCTCAAAGACTCGCGCTACGTCACCGCGAACCAGGCGCAATCGCACTTCGACGTCTCCGACATGCCGAATGAGTACATCACCGAGCCCCGCAACCACATCTGTGGTCGCCCGTTGCTCATTGATCGACACCACTATTGGTCCGGAACCCAAGCTTGGGCCGAGCTCTGGTGAGAACATGCTGACTGCATGCAAGTTCATTCCGTCGTCTCGGGCGCTTGCACGCCCACGAACCACAACGATTGAGTCATTGACCAGCCCCGGAGCAAACTCCTGATAGGTCTTGCCTAGGAACATGACACTAATCTCACCACCGAAGTCTTCGACCGTGACAATGCCGTATTGGTTGCCGCTGTTTCGAGCAACCCGGTGCTGAACACTCGTGACAAGCCCCGCGATCGACACGTGCTCGCCATCGGAGACCACATCGCCCGACAAGACCTCGGTGATGGTGGCATCCTGATGCTTCGCGAGTTGAAGCTCGAGACCCGACAGCGGATGATCAGACACATAGAGTCCCAACATCTCGCGCTCGAAGGCGAGCTTGTCGCGCTTTGACCACTCCGGCCGGTCAGGCACGCCATCATCGTCTTCATCGAAATCAAAGATGCCGCCAAACAGATCTACTTGGCCGTTGGCTTCGTTGCGTTTGAGGCTCACTGCCGAGTCGCACGCATCCTCGTGGATCTCAAGGAGTCCGCGACGGGTTGCCCCCAGAGAGTCAAATGCACCCGATTTGATCAGAGATTCCACCGTGCGCTTGTTCGCCACTTGGATGGAAACCTTGCGCAAGTAGTCGTGGAATGACTCGAAGCGACCCTTTTCGGTGCGCGCACGAACAATCTGCTCCACCACCGCGGTACCAACGTTACGAACAGCACCGAGGCCGAACCGGATGTCGCCAGAAACAGCAGTGAAGTTAACGGTGGACTCGTTGACATCGGGTGCCAGCACTTTGATGCCCATGCGACGGCACTCACTCAGATACATTCCGAGCTTGTCTTTAGAATCTCCGACACTCGTGAGTAGCGCTGCCATGTACTCGGCCGGATAGTTGGCTTTGAGGTAGGCGGTCCAATAGCTGAGCACGCCATAGCCGGCACTGTGAGCCTTGTTGAAGGCGTAGTCGGCGAACGGCATGAGGGTTTCCCACAGCACCTTGACGGCTTCTTTGCTGAAGCCGTTGTCGAGCATGCCGGTTTCGAAGCCGATGAACTGTTTGTCGAGCTCTTCCTTTTTCTTCTTGCCCATTGCGCGACGCAAAACGTCTGCTTGACCAAGCGTGAATCCTGCAACTTTTTGAGCAACGGACATCACTTGCTCTTGGTACACGATCAGACCAAAAGTGGTGCCGAGAATGTCCTTCAGCGGCTCTTCAAGCTCGGGATGGATCGCATCGATGTCTTCCAAGCCGTTCTTGCGCAGAGCGTACTTGGTGTGAGAGTTCATTCCCATGGGGCCCGGGCGATACAGTGCGATCACGGCGGAAATGTCTTCGAAGTTGGTGGGTTTAAGCTGCTTGAGCAGCGCACGCATTGGCCCGCCATCCAGCTGGAACACCCCCAGGGTGTCGCCGCGGGCGAGCAGGTCGTAGGTCTTTTGATCGGCATCCAGATCGAGGTCTTCGATGACCAGTGGCGTTCCAGTGTTCGCCTTGATCATCGTGAGCGCGTCTTCGATGACGGTGAGGTTTCGCAGCCCCAAGAAGTCCATCTTGATGAGGCCGAGGCTCTCGAGCGGTGGCTGATCGAACTGAGTGATGATCGCACCGTCGTCTTCGCGACGCATGATGGGCAGCACATCGAGCAACGGCTCAGCCGAGAGGACTACGCCGGCAGCGTGCACGCCCCATTGGCGCTTCAGACCTTCGAGCCCTACAGCCGTGTCAAAGACTTTGGCAGCTTCGGCGTCGGTGTCGACGATTCCTCGGAGATCCGCCGCTTCTTTGTACCGTGGCGCATCCTTGTTGCGCACATCGTGGAGCGAAATATCTTTACCCATGATGGCCGGCGGCATCGCTTTGGTGAGCTTCTCCCCCACCGAATAGGGCATGCCGAGCACTCGAGCAGAGTCTTTCAGCGCCTGCTTTGCCTTAATCGTTCCGTAGGTCACGATCTGAGCAACGCGGTCGTCACCATACTTGTCGGTGACATAGCGGATGACTTCGCCGCGTCGCCGATCATCGAAGTCGACATCGACGTCGGGCATCGATACACGTTCGGGGTTCAAGAATCGTTCGAAGATGAGCCCGTGGGCCAGTGGGTCTAGCTCAGTGATTCCGACCGCATACGACGCCATCGAGCCCGCTGCAGAACCACGACCGGGTCCGACGCGGATGCCCTGCGCTTTCGCCCACTCAATGAAGTCGGCGACCACCAGGAAGTAACCGGGGAACCCCATCTGCTGGATTACGTCGACCTCGTACTTGGCCTGCGCCAGGTGTGCGTCGGATGGTTCGTTGTTGAATCGCTTGTTCATTCCACGTGCGACCTCTTTTTCAAACCAGGTCGCCTCGGTTTCCCCTTCGGGAACCGGGAAGCGTGGCATGAGGTCGCGGCCCTCAAAACTGACTTCGCAGCGCTCAGCGATCAGGAGAGTGTTGTCGCAGGCTTCAGGATGCTCGCGGAACAACGAGCGCATCTCAGCGGCCGATTTGAGGTAGAACTCGTTCGAATCGAACTTGAAACGATTCGGGTCATCGAGCGTGGACGCTGACTGCACGCACAGCAGTGCCGCGTGTGCGGTCGCATCGTGAGAGTGCGTGTAGTGCAAGTCATTTGTCGCAAGCAGGGGCATGTCGAGCTCTTTAGCGAGCTTAATGAGATCGAGAATCGTGCGGCGCTCGATGTCGATGCCGTGATCCATAATCTCAGCGAAGAAGTTCTCTTTGCCGAAGATGTCCTGGAAATCTGCTGCGGCCTGTCGCGCCTCGTCGTAGAGACCAAGGCGGAGCTTGGTTTGAACCTCGCCACCGACGCAACCCGTCGTAGCGATAATGCCCTTGGAGTACTGGCTGAGTAGCTCACGATCCATTCGAGGTTTGAAGTAGAAACCCTCGATCGACGCCTTCGATGACATGCGAAACAGGTTGTGCATGCCCTCATTGTTTTGAGAGAGCAACGTCATATGGGTGTACGCACCGCTGCCGCCAACATCATCCCGAGTCTGATGGCTGCCGCCCCAACGCACGCGTGTCTTGTCGCTGCGAGCCGTGCCTGGCGTGATGTAAGCCTCGGTGCCGATAATCGGCTTAATGCCGCGGGCGGTGGCCGACTTCCAGAAGTCGTAGGCACCAAACATATTGCCGTGGTCGGTGATCGCGATCGCCGGCATTCCCTCTTCAACAGCAGCGTCGAGCAATGGCCCGACACGCGCTGCACCATCGAGCATCGAATACTCGCTGTGAACGTGCAAGTGCACAAACGAGTCGTTATTAGCAGCCACAGACACTCCGAATTCTTTCGAAATCCAGCCTAAGCCAGCACTCCAAACAGACTCTAACTGACGCGCCCTAGTCGGCCCGAAGCACCTCAAGTGCAGCCTGAAGGTCAGCCGGATATGGCGACTCGAACAACACCTGTTCGCCCGTTGCTGGATGCGCGAAACCGAGCTTGTGAGCGTGCAACCATTGGCGAGTCAGGCCAAGCCTGGCCGAAATCGTGGGGTCAGTGCCATACATGCTGTCACCAACACAGGGATGACGCTGAGCTGCCATGTGCACCCGGATCTGATGGGTGCGCCCGGTTTCGAGTTGCACTTGGACCAGAGCAGCAGAGGGAAACGCTTCAAGCGTCTCGTAGTGGGTTATCGAGTCTTTGCCACCAGCGACAACCGCAAACTTCCAGCTTGACCCTGGATGTCGACCGATCGGCGCATCAATTGTTCCCGCGAGCGGGTCGGGATGTCCTTGCACGATGGAGTGATAGATCTTGTTCACTTCGCGGTCGTGGAATGCGCGCTTGAGCTCCGTGTAGGCGAGTTCTGACTTCGCTACCACCATGAGACCGCTCGTTCCCGCATCGAGGCGGTGTACGACTCCTGCGCGTTCAGCGGCGCCCGAGGTTGAGATGCGGTATCCAGCACCGGCAAGCGCTCCCAGCACAGTCACCCCGTCCCATCCGATTGATGGGTGGGCTGCGACGCCGGCCGGCTTGTCAACGACGACGATATGTTCATCGTCGTAAACAATGCCCAGGGCATCGAGAATGACAGGCACAATTTGCGGCTCCGTCTTTGAAACCCAAGAGACTTCAATCCACGCGCCCTCAGCTAGGCGGTCAGACTTGCCGACCTCGACACCATCCATCGTCACGCCGCCCGATTCAGCGACCTCTGCGGAGAACGTCCGAGAGAAGCCAAGAAGCTTAGCTAAGGCTGCATCTACTCGCTGCCCGGCAAGACCTTCAGGAACCGGCATACTACGGGTTTCCACTACTGCTCCTTGGGTTAGTGCTCAACGTAATAACGGATGTTGCGCTGCGGCCAGTTCTCCGACTCGAGCGCAAACATAACGAAAGCCGCCAGCAGCGGCGGAGCCGAAGCTCTCACCGACTGCTGACGGCCAGTGCGAAAAACTAGCTTCCGGAGAAACCGGTGAAGCTTGCCGGAGGCCGCTGAGCAGACTGAGGCGCAGCGAAGTCTTCGGGTGACAAGTGGCCAGCTGACTGAGCAGCAGGAGCGGCA
The DNA here is from genome assembly GCF_039527955.1 of Rhodoglobus aureus. Lineage (NCBI taxonomy): Bacteria > Bacillati > Actinomycetota > Actinomycetes > Micrococcales > Microbacteriaceae > Rhodoglobus > Rhodoglobus aureus. The sequence goes on from NZ_BAAAKW010000016.1 coordinate 65,869, forward strand.
TCCTGCTGAGAAGATTCCTGCTGAGAAGAGTCTTGCTGAGAAGAGTCCTGCTGAGCAGAGTCCTGAGCCGGTGCTCCAGCGGAAACGAGGCTATCGGAGTCGAGCTCGTGGAGCTGGCCCTCGATGTAGCTCTTCAGCTTCTCGCGGTACTCACGCTCAAAGTTCTGCAGCGACTCGATGCGGCTTTCAATCGCTTGACGTTCCTCATCTAGCGTGCCGACGATTGCTTCGCGCTCCTTCTCGAGCATGCCAACCTGTTCGCGCTGCTTAGCTTCTGCATCAGCAAGGATCTCTGCTGCGGATTCTTGACCTTCAGCGATGAGTGCGTCGCGCTTTGCAATGCCGTCACGAACGTGCTCTTCGTGCAGGCGGCGGGCGAGCTGGAGCAAGTTGTTGGTGCTGCTGGCATCGTCGAGAGCCGACGAAACGGGCTCAGGTGCGGGTGCAGAAGGTGCCGGTGCGCTCTCGATCGCCGCAGGAACGGACGCCGCAACCGGCGCGGGGGCAGCGGGAGCGTTGCTCGTCGACTGCTGCAGTTCGTTCGAACGCGACTCGGAAGCGGTCAAACGCTGACGAAGTTCGTCGTTCTCTTGGTTAAGTCGACGCAACTCAACAACGACCTCGTCGAGGAAGTCATCGACGTCATCTTGGTCATATCCCTCGCGGAATTTTGTCGATTCAAAGCGCTTGTTAACCACATCTTCTGGAGTCAAAGCCATTGCCGTCACCTCTAAAACTTTCTTTCAACGTATACACAACGTTTAACGTTTGAGTCATATCCTAACTACGAATCCTGACTTGTTGCCGCATGCTCTCTGAACAAGAGTACATCTGCCGAAGCTAGATCAGGAAGCCCCTCAAAATGGAGGTGAGAATAATGCACCCAAGCATGACGAGCATCCACGACAAATCAAGTGCACCGCTGCCGATGCGAATCATCGGAACAACCTTGCGAACCGCCTTGATGGGTGGGTCCGTAATCGTAAACACGATCTCCGACAGTACAAGCCCGACACCGCTCGGTCGCCACCCTCTGGCGAAGACGACAACAAGGTCGAGAATAAACCGAGCCCACATCGCAAACATGAAGAGGTTGATGGCAAAGATGGCCACCGTGGCGACAATTGAAACCGGATTCACTCTTCTAGGTTACCGGTCAAACTCGGTGGCACTGCGCAAAGTGGTTACTGAGCGAAGAACGAGGCGTCGACGTCAGACTCAACCTCGGCCTGCTCACCGCTAACCGCAACGTGTGCCGGCGACAGTAGGAAGACCTTGCTGGTGACTCGTTCGATCTTGCCGTAGAGCCCCTGTGACAAGCCACTCGCGAAGTCGACCAGGCGACGAGCATCCGGCTCGCTCATCTGAGAGAGGTTGATGATTACGGGGATGCCCTCGCGGAAGTTCTCAGCAATGAGCTGGGCGTCTTTGTATTGGCGCGGGTGCACCGTCAAAATCTCGTTCATCTCTGCCTCCGCAGTACTGGGCGCAGCGCGACGCAAAGGAGTGACTGGCGCGCGATTAGAGCTCGCTGGTGCCTGTGCTGCTGCAACAGGGGCAACCGGCGCAACCGGCCCCTGCTCGTATTCGTAGTCTTCATCGGCGAGGCCGAGGTAGACCATTGTCTTGCGCAGTGGGTTGGCCATGATAATCCTCCGAATGGTGAAGCTTCTGCTTCGAGATTAACCATGGTCGGGTCGTTTTCCCGTGATTGCCGTGCCAATTCGTAGGTGTGTCGCACCTTCGGCGATTGCTTCTGCGAAGTCGCCTGACATTCCCATGGAGAGTGCACGGGCGTGCGGATGCTGGGCCCCTATGCGCTCGGAAAGCCCCCGTAGAGCGGCGAACGCGGGTCGCGGGTCCTCGCCGAGCGGAGCCACGCCCATGAGGCCCCTCAGCTCGATTCCTGCGGCGCTAGCCACACGATCCGCGAAACCTTCAAGTTCGCTGGGAAGAACTCCTCCACGACCTGGATCATCGGTGAGGTTGACTTGCACAAATACGTCGAGCGCGGTGGCTGCCTCGTCATTGGTGAGCGCGGCGATCAAGGAGTCGCGGTCAACCGAGTGGATGGCCTGACAGTAGGCGCGCACTTGGCGTGCTTTTTTGCTCTGCAACTGACCCACGAAGCTCCAGCGCGCATCGAGGTCCGCAAGCTCAGCAACTTTTGGCTGCGCCTCCTGGTGCCGGCTCTCCCCGAAATCTCGCACACCGAGTTCGTGCAGCTCACGCACCAAGCTCGCAGGATGAAACTTGGTGATGACGATTCTCGAGATCGACGACAGATCGCGAGATGCCGCGCGTGCGGCATCCGCGATCTGGTCGTCGACGTCTGCGAGTCGTTGGCCTAACGGTGGCAGGTCAGGCATAGCTGCTACTTCAAGAAGTCAGGAACGTCGAGATCGTTCTCGGCATCATCATCAAAACTGCGATCGATAGTTGCCGCTGGCACAACACTCGGCTGCGACTTCCAGTCGGTGTCTTTCTCCGCCGACTTCTCAGCGGCAGCGATGTGCTCGGCTGGTGCCTCAGGTACGACGTAGTTGGTGCGGCGACCTTCAACAGGCTTCGACGACGGCTCTCCCCCGTCGAATCCCGCAGCAATGACGGTCACGCGCACTTCGTCGCCGAGAGTGTCATCAATAACCGCACCGAAGATGATGTTGGCTTCTGGATGCACGGCCTCTTGCACGAGGCGTGCCGCATCGTTGATCTCGAAGATTCCGAGATTCGATCCGCCCTGAATCGACAGCAACACACCATGTGCACCGTCGATGCTGGCTTCAAGCAATGGGGACGCCACAGCTAGTTCAGCCGCTTTTATGGCCCGGTCGGCCCCGCGTGAAGAACCAATTCCCATCAGCGCAGAGCCTGCGCCCTGCATCACTGACTTGACGTCGGCGAAGTCGAGGTTGATGAGGCCCGGAGTCGTGATGAGGTCTGTGATGCCCTGCACACCGGCGAGGAGAACCTGGTCGGCGGTGGTGAAGGCTTCGAGCATGCTGATGCCGCGGTCGCTGATCTCAAGGAGGCGATCGTTGGGCACAACGATGAGAGTGTCGACCTCATTCTTGAGGGTTTCGACACCGATCTCTGCCTGTGATGACCGACGCTTGCCTTCGAAGCCGAATGGCTTCGTGACAACACCGATCGTGAGAGCACCGATCGACTTCGCAATGCGGGCAACTACCGGGGCGCCACCGGTACCGGTTCCGCCGCCCTCGCCTGCAGTAACGAACACCATGTCGGCGCCGGCAAGTGCTTCTTCAATTTCTTCTGCATGATCCTCTGCAGCACGGCGACCGACCTCGGGGTCAGCGCCTGCGCCGAGTCCACGGGTCAGTTCGCGACCGACGTCGAGCTTGACGTCTGCGTCGCTCATAAGCAGTGCTTGGGCGTCGGTATTGATCGCAATGAACTCGACGCCTCGCAGGCCGAGCTCGATCATTCGGTTGACGGCGTTAACTCCGCCACCACCGATGCCGACTACCTTGATGACTGCGAGGTAGTTCTGGTTTGATGTCACGTTCGGCCTCCACTGGAAACTATCAACCTCGACTTGAGGTTTAAAGTTATGCTCAGTATGTATTTCTTTTGTTGAGAATATGCGGACACTGGGCAACACAGATGCACCGCTCACCGCGTGTCGGAAAGTGTTCGGGCAATTCGCGGAAATCACCCCTCAAGTTCGCCAAGATCGGCCAGCACGACCAACGCAGCACGCCAGTCGAGCCCGGGGCAATTCGGGTTAGCTCGGTCGGAAAATCCCGTTGCTCGGAGCCGACACATCAAACTCGCCTGCCCTGCCGGCATCCGTTATGGAAATCAGCGACGCCAAGAGCGCAGCCTTCTTGGCAGAGTCACTCGCGCTACCCCAGACGACACGTTGGCCGACGCCCGCAAGCACGAATGACACATCGTCTTTCGTCGTCGCCGAAGCACTCGTCACTTGCGCCCTCAGATCAGACGGGAGCGAGAGGAGGACGCCGGTAACGGCAACAAATGCCGGACTCGCCGTATCCGCTCCCCCGACACTGATCAACGGCACCCCATCGATACGCTCCGCAGACTCCTGAATCGTGATGCCAGCCGGATCGACCAAGCGGAACACTCCGTCAATCTTGACTGAGCCGATCGGTTCGCGCTCAACAATATGTACGAGGAGCGTGTCTGGAGGAACGATCTCCGTGACGTAGCTGCGAATAAGCGGGAACACCGAAAGCTCTTCAGTGATGGCGTCGAAGTTGAGCAGGGCAAGCGGAGTGCCCCTCTGCGTCTCTACGGCAGCTTGAATCTCCGCGGGGTCGATGCGGTCTGTGCCATCAATAACCACAGTGCGGAGCGCCAAAATCGGCGAGAACACGGCAACGGCGATGAGAGCAAGAAGCAAGGCAACTAGACCTGCCACTGAGAGAAGAACAAACTTGCGCGTGCGTGCTCGCCGAGTAAAGCGACGCAACTCTGCTCGCTCTGCCCGCTTTCTGGCTCGCGCTGCCTGACGAAGCTGCTTCCTTGCCAGCGCATCCGGACTCGGTTCACGTCCGCGCACTTTCGGACGAGGCGCGCGTTCGGGCCGAGGCTTCTTGGGCGTTTGCTTGGGCGTCGGCTTGCGCGTCGGCTTGGGAGCGCCTGAGTTGTCTGACTTGAGTGCGCCAGCAACAGAAGTGGAAGGCTTGCGTCGCGGCTTGGCGCTCGGAGCGGCCGACTCGGCGACAGGCTTATCGAAACCCTCAGGCCTCTTCACTCGGCACCTGATCTGCAACACTCGGTTCGACAGCACGAGACGAGCCGCGACTTTCCATTGCCGCAACCAGTTGCGGGATGATGCGGTAGACATCGCCACAGCTCAGCGTCATAACAATGTCGCCCTCATTTGCGAGCTCGGCCACACGCTCTGCCGCCAGCTGCCAATCCGGAACAAAGTCGACGCGGGTGGCATCCGCGAACTGTGATGACACAAGCTCGCCAGTGACACCCGGAATTGGATCTTCACGAGCACCGAAGACGTCGAGCACCACCGTGTGATCTGCGAGTCGCTCATAGACTTCGGCGAACTCGGTGGCCATGTCGCGCGTGCGACTGAATAGATGTGGTTGATGCACGGCAATCAGCTTGCCCGCTCCGAGTACGCTTCGCGCACCGCTCAGTGCCGCCTCAACCTCCGTGGGGTGATGGGCATAGTCGTCATAGACGCTCACACCGTCAACCACCGCGTGAAGTTCGAAGCGACGTTGAGTGCCGGCAAAGGTCGACACAGCATCGATTGCGGGGCCAAGTTCGAAACCGAGACCCACGAGCACTGCGATTGCTCCCGTGGCGTTTACAGCATTGTGGCGCCCAGGAACAGACAACTGCACGCGCTCTTCGCAGCCATCAACGACGATCAAGAAAGCAATAGGACCTTCAGAGGTCAGCGAATGCATCCGCACCGTCGCATCCGGGGCTTCGCCGAACGTGACGATGTTCTTGTGGGTCAATCGTTTCGTGACCCGAATCGCGCCGGCATCATCGCTAGACACCACAACCGCTTCAGAGGCTCGAGACGCAAACTCTACGAAAGCGTCGTCAAACGCCTCGTGCGAGCCATAGTGATCCAAGTGATCGGCGTCAACGTTTGTAACCAGGGCAATCGCAGTTGAGTACAGCAAGAATGAGCCGTCTGATTCATCGGCCTCGACGACAAAGAGATCGTCCGTTCCTGACCCGGAACTTGTTCCGAGGCCCTGGATGACACCACCATTGACGAAGCTTGGCGAGGCGCCCAGCTCGCGAAGAGCAGTAATAATCATGCCGGTCGAGGTTGTCTTACCGTGCGCCCCGGCAACTGCGACTAGGCGCGTGTCGCCAACAAGCCAGGCCAACGCCTGAGAACGATGAAGTACCGGGATGCCCCGCTCAATAGCCGCCAAGTACTCGGGGTTATCTGGCCACAGTGCACCTGTGTATACCAGCGCGTCGGCAGCGCCGAGATGTGCGGCGTCATGCCCAATGTTGATCGTGGCACCAGCCGTGCGCAGCGCGTCGATGTTGGCGTTTGCTGCACGGTCAGATCCTGTGACGGTGATTCCGGCATCCAGAAACAACTGAGCGATACCGCTCATACCCGCGCCACCGACACCGACGAAATGGGCCGAGGTCAACGGACCAGGCAACGGCATAGTCAGGTCAGGAAAGATCATGATGTCAATGGTAGATCGCGCCCGAGTGCCCGATCGACGAGCTCGAGCATCCGGTCGGTTCCATCAAGTGAACCAATGGTCGATGCGCGTGCTGCCATATCGGCAATTACCGCACGTTTGCGCAGCATCGGAACAAGTTCGCCGCTCACCCACTGACCGCTGAACTGGGCATCCGCAACCAATACAGCGGCGCCCGCGTCAACGGCGGTGCGCGCGTTGTACTTCTGTTCGCCATTGCCCACCGGATAAGGAACATAAATGGCGGGGATCCCAAGGCCGGTCAATTCGGCGACGGTCGACGTTCCTGCGCGGGCGATTGCCAAGTCAGCCGAAGCCAACGCAAGCTCCATGCGGTTGCAATACTTCACGACGACATAACCGGGCAGGTGTGGATCTTCAACAACATCGCGATACTCGCCGGTGATGTGCAGAACCTGCCAACCGGCACCTAAGATTCGTGTAATTGATCCCGCGACTGTGTCGTTGATGCGCTTGGCCCCCGACGATCCGCCGGTGACGAGGAGGGTTGGCTTCTTGGGATCGAGCCCGAAAAAATCGTCTGCTTCGGCACGAGCAGCAAAACGGTCGAGCGATTCAATCTCAGCGCGGAGAGGCATCCCGACGACTACGCCACCACGAATCGGCGTGCGGTCAAAGGCGGTCCCCACAAATGATGTGAAGAACGAGCCGAGGCGATTAGCGATTCCCGGTTTGCTATTGGCCTCATGGATCACGAGAGGCACGCCAGCTTTGCGCGCACCCAAATACCCCGGAGCCGCGACATAGCCACCAAAACCGACGACGACATCAACATCGCGCTCGGTGATGAGCTCAGCCACATGGTCGATCGTTTCGCGCAAGCGACGCGGAAACTTTAGCGCCGCGCGATTGGGTCGGCGCGGGAACGGAAGTTTATCGATCGTGAGCAACTCGAAACCACGCTCAGGAACCAGTCGAGCCTCAAGGCCCTCCTCAGTGCCAAGCACCAGAACTTCAGCCTCCGGCTCGCGCACACGAATTCGCTCAGCGACGGCAAGAAGTGGATTCACATGACCGGCTGTTCCGCCGCCGGCGAGTAAATAGGTGGTCATCGACGTCCTCGTGCTCGATCAGCTGCGAGCATGCGTGAGCGATCCGCAGCAGACTGGGTTGGCGGTATTGCTGCCGTGGCTGCGGCCGTGGCTGCGCGCGGTTCAGGCTTGTTGCCCGCTCGCGCAAACGACAGCACTATTCCGATCGCGAGAAGTGTCGCGATCAGTGCAGAGCCGCCGGTTGAAATCAGGGGCAACGGTACTCCAAGTACAGGAAGAACTCCCAGCACCACCGCAAAGTTTACGAACGCCTGTCCAACAGTCCACACCATGACACCGGCAGTGGCGATCCGCACAAAGCTGTCGTTGGTTGAACGGATGATGCGGATGAACGCAATAGCCAGAACAACGAAGAGCAACAGCACTACGGTCGCGCCGATGAGTCCAAGCTCTTCGCCAATAATGGCAAAGATGTAGTCGTTGTCGGCGTGAGGAAGCCAGCCGCGCTTGGCGACCGAATTACCGAGACCGGTGCCAAAAATGCCGCCGCCCGCCAAAGCCCAGTAGGCGTGATCGATTTGCCAGCACGCATCCTGATAATCGAGATCGGTGCATCCATTTATCCACACACCGATACGCGAACTTCGGGAACTGCTCGTTCCTGCAAACAGCAACGCACCGACCGCTACGCCCAGCACGCCAACGGCGAGAAAACGCATCCGCACACCGGCGAAGAAGAGGCACCCAAACACGATGAGCAGCATGATGGATGCTGTTCCCAAGTCGTTTCCGATGAGCACGAACCCGATAGCAGCGCCGGCAACCGGGGCGACCGGCAGAAGCACATGGCGCCAGTCCGAGAGTAGATCCTGCTTAGTAGACAGCACCCATGCAACCCAGACGATCACGGCGACTTTGACAAACTCTGAAGGTTGCGCAGTGAACGACCCGAAGCGAATCCAGTTTTGGTTTCCGCCGTAACCGTAGCCGATGCCGGGAATGAAGACGAGCAGCTGAAGCACGCCGCCAAAGACGAGTCCGGGCCACGCCCACCGCTTCCAGAAACCGACCGGCGCGCGCGACGCGATGAGCATGAGCGGCACCCCGATCACGGCGAACATGCCTTGCCGAAGGAACCGCCCGAAGAAACCTTCGTCAGCGGTGAACGACTCCACCGACGACGACGAGAGCACCATGACAAGCCCGAAAATAACGAGAAACAGCGTGGTGCCCAGCAGTAGGAAAAAATTGCTCGACTGTGTCGAGAAGATCCGTTTTACGGGGACGCGCAATGGCGCCGTCGGTGCAGACGAAGAAGAAGGCGCGGCGGGCGACGAGGATGTGGATGAAGGCGCACGCTCAGACGAAACTGTCGGACGCTGTTTGCGAGACGCTGCTGGCGTTTGACGCGGCTTGGGCTTCGGCTGTGGCTGTGGCGGGACCGACGCAGAGCTATTCGGCCGTTGGGGTCGCTGTGGGGGCGTCGGTGGTGTCATCGTCGCTCCCTCCTACTCGCTCACGCACGGCAGCCGCAAATTGCTCTCCGCGATCGGAATAACTGGTGAATTGATCCATGGATGCCGCTGCCGGCGCCAATAAGACTGTGTCACCTTCGATAGCGATTCCGTGCGCGATCTCCACGACGCGCGGCATCACGTGTTCAGTGTCAGTCGGGTCCACCTCGAAGACCGGAATCTGCGGCGCGTGTCGCTCGAATGCCGCAAGGATTGCCAGCCTGTCGGTGCCGATAACGATGGCAGCCTTAAGGCGTTTAGCGTGCTGCTGGATGAGTGGCGCGACATCCACACCCTTCAGGAGCCCCCCGACAATCCACACAACGGGGTCGACCGCGGAGAGCGATGCGCTGGCAGCGTGAATGTTTGTGGCCTTGGAGTCGTTCACCCACGTCACTCCCCCGCTCTCAAGCACGAGCTGGTTTCGGTGTGCATCCACTTCGAAGCTGGCGACGCCGGCACGAAGCGCCTCAACACTGATTCCGGCTGCTCTCGTGAGCGCACTCGCCGCGAGAATATTGGCGAGCATGTGCGGAGCTGCCAGATTACGCTGCCGAAGCTCATCAAGAGTAAACAGCTCCACTGCCGCATTATGGCGGTCGTCGTGAAATGCACGTTCAGCAAGCAGGTCGCTGACAATGCCAAAGTCGCTGGGGCCAGGAGTGTCGAGACCGAAGCCGATGGCGCGGCACCCCTCAACTACGTCTGCTTCTTCGACCATCGACTGCGTTGCTTGAACCGCTCGGTTGTAGACGGCGGCAACTTTCGTGTTGGCGTACACAGTGGCTTTGGCCTGCGCGTAGGCGTCGCGAGAACCGTGCCAGTCGAGGTGGTCGTCGGCGAGATTGAGGCACACGCTTGCCAGTGGGGAGATCGCCCCCGCACCGTGACGCGGCATCCCGTGAAGTTGAAAACTTGAGAGTTCAACGACGAGAAAGTCGAAGCCATCAGGGTACCGAATTGCATCAAGCACTGGAATGCCGATATTGCCGACAGCGCCGGCCCTCAAGCCTGCGGTCGTGAGAATGTGCGCGGTCAATTGCGTGGTCGTTGTCTTACCGTTGGTACCCGTGATCGCGATCCACTCAGCAGGGGTACCGGTCTTGTCGCGCAATCGCCAAGCAAGTTCAATCTCGGTCCACATCGGCACGCCAGCGCTGCGACACCACTCAAGGAGTATGTAATCGACCGGATACCCGGGCGAGACAATAACGACCTCTGGCATATGCGCGCTAAGAGCTGAAATCTGCTCTTCGGCGGTGCCGCCAAGCGCTAGGGTCGCGCCAATGACCTGCGCCATTTCGACGCGGTTCTCGGATGCCGAATCCGCGACCACAAGAACGTCAGCCTTCAGCTCCGTGAGAGTGTCAGCCGCAGAAAATCCGGTAGCGCCAAGCCCGAGTACAGCGACTTTGAGGTCGCTCCATTCGGAGTTCCAACTGGTGAGGGTGTCGAGATCGCGCACAGCTACTGGTTGATCCATTCGAGGTAGAAGAGTCCAACGCCCGCGGCAACGAACATTGCTGCGATCAGCCAGAAGCGCACCACTACCGTGACTTCTGCCCATCCTTTGAGTTCGAAATGATGGTGCAGCGGACTCATTAGGAAGATGCGCTTACCGCCGCTGATCTTGAAGTACGCGCGTTGCAGGATCACCGAACCGGTGACGATGAGGAAGAGGCCACCGATGAGTACGAGAAGAAGTTCGGTGCGGCTCATGATGGCAAGAGCTGCGAGTGCTCCACCGAGGCCGAGCGAACCCGTATCTCCCATGAAGACCTGAGCCGGCGAGGTGTTCCACCAGAGGAAGCCGATGAGCGCTCCCGCGATAGCCGCGGCGATGATCGCGAGATCTAGCGGGTCGCGCACTTCGTAGCACTTGTACAGCACTTCACGGTCGATACCAGAGTTGCTGCACGACTGATTGTTCTGCCAGAAGCCAATGAAGATGTACGACGAGATCGCGAAGATTGCGGAGCCGGTGGCGAGACCGTCGAGACCGTCAGCAACGTTCACACCATTCGATGTGCTCACAATGATGAGAGTCACCCAGATGGCGAACAGGATCGCGCCAATGACGACGCCGAAGGTTGCCAGATCGAGCCAACTGATGTCGCGAACGGCCGAGATCATGGATGACGCAGGCGTAAGCCCACCGGGGTCGGGGAAATTGAGGGCAAGGGCAGCGAACCCGGCGGCCACTATGACTTGGCCGGCGATCTTGGACCAACCACCGAGCCCAAGACTGCGCTGTTTGCGGGTCTTCAAGAAGTCGTCGAGGAATCCGATTAGGCCTAGGCCGACCATCAGGTAAATCACGAGAAGCCCCGACAGCGTGACGGTTTCGCGAGCGACCCAGTGCCCTACAAAATATCCGGCAGTCGAGCCGATGATGAAGACGATTCCACCCATCGTGGGCGTTCCGCGCTTCGTGTGGTGGCTCTCGGGGCCGTCGTCACGAATGAACTGGCCCCACTTCAGCCGCACAAATAGGCGAATGAACATTGGGGTCAGCAGAAGGGTGAAAAGGAGCGAGAAGCCCGCTGCAATAAGTAGAGCGATCATGCGGTGACACCCGCAATCCGGTCACCCAGGTGTCGCAGACCAGCAGAGTTCGACGATTTCACCAACACAACATCGCCCTCCCGCAGTTCCTCACGCAGCACAGCGTATGCCTCTTCGATGCTATCTACGAGTACCGACTCTCCATCCCACGAACCTTCAAGACCGGCTGCATTGTGGATGTGACGGGCCGCGTGACCAACGACGATCAGCTTCTGCACGTTCAGACGCACAATAAGTCGGCCGATACGGTCGTGCTCTTCGTTGGCGTACTCGCCCAACTCAGCGATCTCGCCGAGCACAGCAACCGAACGATTTTCGGGGCCAACTATTTGCACAAGGGTCTTCAATGCAGCCGCCATCGAGTCAGGGCTCGCGTTGTAGGCGTCGTTGATTACTGTCACTCCGCCTGGACCGTTAAGCAGTTCCATGCGCCAGCGCTCGGCGCGCTCGATCGATTCGAGAGCAGCAGCTGAGCGCTGAGGATCAATGCCCAACGCACGAGCGGCAGTGATCGCGGCGAGCGCATTCGTGACGTGATGCTCTCCCAAGATCCGCAACTGTACGGGGATGACGGTGTCACCGATATGAAGGTCGAACGCGGTTCCCCGTGCCGTCGCTTCGATCTCGTCGGCCCACACATCTGCGCTGAAGTCGAGGCCAAAGGAGCTGACGGATGCTTCGGTCTGCTGGCCCATCGCCTTGACGCGGCCATCGTCGTAGTTGAGAACGGCGGTTGCGTGCGAAGGCAGCGCGGTCACCATTTCGGATTTCGCACGGGCGATGGTCGCAGCATCACCAAATTTTCCGACGTGCGCAAGGCCAACCATGAGCACAATGCCGACATCGGGCATCACGATCGATTGCAGTCGGGCGATATCTCCGATGCCGTCGGCACCCATTTCTACAACCAAGAACTTGCTGTGGTCAGTTACGCCGAGCATTGTGATGGGCGCACCGACGTCGTTGTTGAACGATCCCTGCGGGGCTACAGTCTCTCCCTCACGTTCGAGGATACTCCGCAGCATATTCTTGGTGGTGGTCTTGCCATTCGACCCGGTGACCGCAACAACCTTAAGGTCGCCACGAGCGCGAACGTGCGCAACGACAGCGCGAGCAAGAGCGTGAAGCGCGTGTACTCCGTCGTCGACAATGATCTGCGCGACATCTACGTCAAGGGGGCGTTCGGCAATCACAAGTGCAGCACCATTCGCGACAGCGCTGTGAGCAAAGAGATGGCCGTCGGTCGATTCGCCCCGAAGCGCAACAAAGATTGACCCTGCCGTGCTCAATCGAGAATCAGTTTGCACGGCGACTGCAGGCAAACGCCGATCGGCAGTCGATTCATCAACGAGCGTCCCGCCGACGGCGGTGGCAATTTCGGCGATACTCAGTTCGATCACGTGGTGTGCTCCAGGTTGGGTAAACGCAGCGATAACTCACCAGCGCAGCGGCAGATCCGGTCCCGACGATCCCGACGGAGTAACTCGGTAGGTGGTCAGCGTCTGGGCCATTATGTCGCGGAATGTCGAGGCAATTACGCCCGAATAGATGGTATCGGGGATACCTGCGGTCGCGATCACAACATACTCAGGATCATCAACTGGGGCTATTCCTGCATAGGAAATTACGACCTTATCGCCGTAGCCCCCACTTTCGGCTACCTGAGCGGTTCCACTCTTGACTGCAACTCGATATCCCGGAATCTGAAGGTTCGGCGCCGATCCACTGGAGCTGTACACCATTTCCATCATCTGGAGGGTCTGCTCAGATGCCTCTTTAGAGATGACGCGAGTGCCGTCGGTCGACGGAGTGTCAGTGACGCTGCCGTCGGGCCAGTAGCAGCCTTCGACAAGAGTCGGCGGAAGCCGCACGCCGTCGTTGCCGAGCGTCTGATAGGCGCTGGCCATCTGGATCGAAGTCGCGCTAAGGCCCTGACCGAACTGCACTGCATAATTTGTGCGCGCATCCCATTGGCTCGCGTCGTGCAGCGTGCCGCTTGACTCGCCATTGAAGCCGACTCCGGTCTTCTCACCAAGCCCGAATGCCTGCAAGTAATCATGACGAGCAGACGCCTTGAGCAGGTCGGTGTACTGCGCGATCGCGGTGTTCGACGACTCCACGAGAGCACCAGCGAGTGTCAGTCGCTGATCCGCGTGATAGAAGGAATCGCTGATCACTCCGCCACCATTGGCGAGCTCAAGGGCATAAGGAGACACGACTTGAGTCCGCTGGTTTGCGCTTCCGGAATCAATGAGGGATGCGGCTGTTAGCGCTTTTATGGTCGATCCGGGCTCGTACGGGGTACTGAACGCGCGCGAACCAAGATCTCCAACGTCAGAGAGATTCACATTGTTGGGGTCTACCGTCGGCCAGTCGCTCACAGCGAGCAGGTGCCCGTCGCTCACGCGCATGACGACTCCGGTCGCCCAGGTCGCTCCCAGAGCTTCTGCGGTTTGTGCCATGCGCTGCTGCACATAGAACTGCAGGTCGCGGTCAATCGTTAGCTTGAGAGTTCCGCCGTCTTTTTGCTCAAGAATGTCAACGGAGCTACCAGGCAGCGCAACACCATCTTCCCCGCGTGCATAGCTCGCTTCGCCGTCTTGGCTCGCCAAGCACTCGTCCTTGGTCAACTCGAGACCCGCTTGCGGGCCGTCCGTGCCGATGAATCCGACCAGATTGCCGGCGACTTCCCCGTTCGGGTAGCTGCGTTCAGGCCGCAACTCGTAGTAGAGCCACGCGATGTCGAGTTCAACGACCGTCTGGTACTGCTCGAGAGTGATCCCCTTAGCCAAGTACTCGAAATCTGACTCTGGGCTCTCAAGGATGGTCGTGAGTAAAGCCGTTGGGTCTCCCCCAATGACATTGGTGATCTTTGTAAGGTCCTCCAAAACCACCACAGACGCATTCTCGCGCAACAGGGTCACGCGGGGAGAGATCACGATGTCGAACCGCTCGACACTATCGGCAAGAACAGCACCACGCGTGTCAACGATGTCTCCGCGCGTGCCATAGGTCACTCGAGTCAGAGTGCGCTTGGTGTCTGCTTCGGCGGATAGCGCTTCAGCTTGAACAACCTGGAGATCGATGAGCCGAACCATGAATACTGCGGTCAACGCCACAATCGTGAAAACTACAAAAGTAATCCTGGCACGAGTCGAGCGCGGCTTCATCGGTTCTCCCCCGGTGTGGTCGGTTCCATCATCGCGTGACTGGTGCGGGAATCGCGTTATTCGCCGCCTCTGGCGCGGCGCTGGATGCTGCGGTACCCGACGAGGTCGATGAGGACGCTACCGTCGTGGCTGCAGCTGCTGCTGCCGTCGCTTTCGCGGCTTTCGCAGCGGCGGCGACCTCGGTGCTCACAAGCGGCATCCCGGTCAGGAGCGTGTTGCCGACAAGGCCGCACTTTCCGCCACAGCCGGTCGGATCTGCGCTACCGGGAAGACGGAAGACGGATCCGTTAGCAACGTTGAGTGAGTACGGAGCGGCGTTGGGGATCATTCCGAAACCAGCTGCTTGTGCGGCGAGGTTTTGCGACGACGATTGCAGCGCAAGCGACTCAAGCAAGTTCTGCTCAGTGCGATTGAGAAGCTTCTGCTGGTCCTGAAGCGAATCGATTTGGTATGCACCCTGAGTGACCACGATGCTCAGCAGAAGCTGCGCTGCGAGGATCACAAACATGCTCGCGACCGTGACTACGGCGTAGAGGGCTCGTGGACGGGCCTTGCGCTGTGCCCGAGTCGTGACGATCTCGATGTGAGATGGTCGCTGCCCAGGGGTCTGCAGCGGCTGGGGCTGCGCATAAGCGAGGTTAGTGCTCATGAGATGACTCGCATTCGTTCAATGGCTCGCAGTCGTACGGGCTTGGCTCTGGGATTGGTTTGTTGTTCTGCGTCACTTGCTTGCTCAGATCCGCGAACAAGCAGTTTCAGCTCGGGCTTGTGCTCGGGAAGCTCCACAGGGAGCCCCGCAGGTGCTGTTGAGCGTGAGCGTCGCTGCAGCTCGCGCTTGACGATGCGGTCCTCAAGCGACTGGTACGCCAGCACAACCATTCGGCCGCCAACTTCCAGAGAGTTGATAGCGGCTGGGATCGCACGCTCCAGTACTGAGAGCTCTTGGTTCACCTCGATGCGAAGGGCCTGGAACACCCGTTTTGCCGGGTGCCCTGCCCGTTGTGCGGCCGCAGGTGTCGCCGCAATGATCAGTTCAACCAACTGTGCGGATGTGGTCAGCGGCTGCTGCTCACGGAATTGCACGATGCGGCTGGCGAATCGCGGTGCCAACTTCTCATCGCCATACGCATAGAAGATGCGGCGGAGTTCTAGTTCGCTATAGGTAGCGAGGATGTGCTCGGCAGTAACGGGAGTCGAGGCATCCATCCGCATATCTAGCGGAGCATTTTGTGAATAGGAGAACCCGCGCTCAACTCGGTCGAGTTGAAGCGAGGAGACACCGAGGTCGAAGAAGATTCCCTGGGCGTTCGAGAATCCCAACGAAACGAGTGCCTTCGGAATCTCGTCGTAGACAGCATGAACAAAGTGCGTGCGGCTAGCGAAAGGCTCAAGCCGACGTCGAGCGATAGCAAGAGCGTCCTCGTCTCTATCAATCCCCACGAGAGTGAGGTGGGGGAACCGCTGGAGGAATGCCTCCGCGTGACCGGCCATACCGAGCGTGCCGTCAACAAGTACGGCTCCGGGAGCATCAAGCGCAGGCGCGAGCAGTTCAATGGAACGCTCGAGGAGCACTGGGGTGTGGATTGTGTTGTCAGCCATGGTGATTAGGGCTAGTTCTCGGATGCTGATCCCCATCCGATGCGACCTGATATCGGGGAAGAAAATCAGGGCGTTCGGCTGGGAGTCAGCATCTAAGAGCTAGAAGAGTCCCGGAATCACCTCCTCGGTGGTGTTGACGTAGTCGGCCTCGTTGGCCTCGTAGTAGTTGTTCCAGGCCTCGGTGTCCCAGATTTCCGCACGATTGCCCGCGCCGATGACGGTGAGATCGCGACCCAAACCGGCGTACTCGCGAAGGCCTGCAGGAATAGTGACTCGGTGTTGTTTGTCTGGCGTCTCTTGGTTTGCCCCCGAGAGGAACAGCCGCAGAAAGTCGCGCCCCTGCTTGCTCGTTACTGGCGCCTTGCGGATCGCTTCGTGCATGACCTCGAACTCGCGCTGGCTAAAGACGTAAAGGCAACGCTCTTGCCCGCGAGTAACAACCACGCCAGAAGCGAGCTCTTCGCGAAACTTTGCCGGCAAAATGATGCGGCCCTTGTCGTCGAGCTTGGGGGCATAGGTGCCTAGAAACACGGCAGCCTCCCCTCATTCTCCGGCCCGGGTTTAGGTATTCTCCACTTTACTCCACTTTCAACCACAAATCGAAGGTTTTCGGACATAAATATCCGAAAATGCCAGAAAAGGCCTGTAAACATATAGAGAAACGAGGTGGAGGAAAATGGAGTGATTTCCCTGCATCACCGGAAATTGACCCCGTTCAGGGCACAAAAAAGGACCAGCCCGAAGGCTGGTCCTAAAAGTGGAGGAAGTTGGGGTTATCCGCGGCCGTCCTGGCGGCGATCCCAACGAGCGTTGATTGTGTCCATAAATGATGCCCCGCGCTTGGACGAGCGACGCGACGAACTTGAGGGCGCCGCGTCCTCGGCATCAGAAGCGGACAGGCGCTGCGGGGACGCGAACAACAGCACGCCAACGAACATCACAACAAAACCGAGTACGCCCACGAGCGGCAACTGAACGATGACTCCCGTAAGCAACGTAACAATGCCGACGACTCCCACGAGAACGCCGATCACCATCATTCGGTAGTTGGGCTTGCCACGGCGGGGGCTGACTGTAGTGACGAAATCAGCGTCGTTTTGATAGAGGCTGCGCTCCATCTCATCGAGGGCCCGCTGCTCTTGCTCTGAAAGCGGCATTTCGTTCCCCTCTCTTTGGGATCCACGGCTAAGTCTCTATAGTACGCCCCGATTCAGTCGCTAGGGTAGACGAGTGCCTGAGAGTAACCAGTTAGTTGACCTAGTCCAGCTGAAGATCGACGAATTTCTCGCTGAAAAGCGCGCGGAGTTGAACACCATCGCGCCCGAGCTAACTGCGCTCGTCGACGTCGGCGGTGACCTACTCTCGGGGGGGAAACGATTCCGCGCCCTGTTCTGCTACTGGGGATGGCAATCCGTAGCTGGGCTTCCCTCAGCGGAGAACCCGCTCAACGACGATGAAGTCTCCCGAGAACTGCCCGGAGTACTCATGTCGGCATCTGCCCTCGAGCTCTTTCACGCCGCAGCCCTCGTGCACGACGACATCATGGATCGCTCAGACACCCGTCGGGGAGCTCCGGCTGCGCATCGCCGCTTCGAGCAAATGCACATCGACGGAGGGTGGGCTGGCAACGCAGAGAATTACGGTGAGTCCTCTGCTCTACTCCTCGGTGACCTTCTTCTCGGCTGGAGCGACGAACTACTCGGCCGCGGGCTCGCGTTACTTCCCCGACCTTCAGCGCTTACTGCGCGTCGGGAATTCATGACCATGCGAACTGAAGTTATGGCCGGCCAGTTTCTCGACATCCACGACGAAAGCGCCTGGACAAGTTATCCCGAATCCGAAGCGCTAGACCGCGCACAGCGTGTGCTCATCTACAAGTCCGCGAAATACAGCGTCGAAGCGCCCCTAGCCGTTGGCGCGAGCCTAGGTGCAGGCAGCGACGAACAGCTCGCGGCGCTGCGCGCCTTCGGGCTTCCGCTTGGCGTCGCGTTCCAGCTCCGAGACGACATATTGGGGGTATTTGGTGACCCAGAGTTGACGGGTAAGCCTGCGGGCGACGACCTCCGCGAGGGCAAGCGAACCGCGATCATTGCTATTGCCCGCCAAAAGCTCTCTGCTAGCGCAAATTCGATCTTGGATGAACTTCTCGGCGACCCTGATCTCACGACGGAGCAAGTCAACATAATCCGCTCAACCCTGCAGGATTCGGGAGCGGTGGATCAGATTGAAAAGGTCATCGCTCGCAACCTTGAGCGCGCCTGCGAAGCGATCGAAACAGCTAATTTGGCGCCTACGGCTAGAGCACGACTACTCGAACTAGCGACAGCAGCGACAACCCGCACCTCATAGGGCAACTCGCACGTCATAGGGCAACGCTGCGGCGAAAGTTAGAAGCCGAGCGCCTGAGCGACGCGGCGCACTTCTGCTTTTCTTCCCGCCCGTAATGCTTCGACAGGCGATACGCCCAAACTTGGTTCGATATTGAGGAGCCAGCCCATGGACTCTTCTGAGCTGAAGCCAGCATCGCCGAGAACACTCACAGTTCCTTTGAGCTCTCGCAACGGTGCACCGTCGACGATGAAGACGTCGGGTACTTGCCACACTCCGTCGATTTTGCTCGCGAGTAGTGCGCCCTCTTCGATCAGACGGCGGACTTGGCTTACCTTGAGCCCGAGCTGCTCGGTGAGGTCCGGAACGGTGAGCCAGTTAGTGGTGGGTGATTCAGTCACCCCTTAAGAGTGCCATGACCAATGCGGGAAACCTGACAGTTCGCACGGCATACCCAGAATATTCACGAGTGAACTCAAGTAACACCAGTCACATTTGCCACACCTATCACAGTAGTTGACACTAGATCGCTTCTGTGACAGCTTGGAAGCCGTGATCTAGGTGATCACACACACCTTCTCGGGGCCGGGAGCAGGAAGAAAAGCTATGACACATTTCACTATGAACGACACGGATAGCGTCGCGCACACAGTTTTCGCTGGGCTAGTTCCCGCAGCAGTTGACAATGGAGAGCGCGCACGTCGCCTCGCTCAACAGCGAGCGCGAGCCGGCCGCAACCTCATGAATACGGTTCCCGTGATTCTTGTCGGATCCCTTGCAGCCGCAACCTTCAACCTCACCGGGCCAGTTGAGCCAGTCAACGCAAAGACGCCAAACGACCCTCACCTCTCGACAGAACGCGCAAACAAGCCAACGGCAGCAACCACAGCATCCGTCAGCGAAGCAGCCGCCACGGTAATCAGCCCCGCGCCCGCAAGCTACACCGTGGCAGAGGGCGACACTGTCAGCGACATTGCGTCTCGCTACGGGCTATCGACGGCATCCGTTCTTGCGCTCAACGGCCTGAGCTGGTCATCAATGATTTTTCCCGGCCAGAAGCTCACCCTCACCAAGGGCGCAACAGAACCTCTGCCGAGCGTGAGCCACACCAAGACCACCAATGGCCAATACACGATCGTCGCAGGCGACACCATTAGCGGAATCGCCAACAAGTTCGGCATTTCGACGATCTCGGTGATGTCAGCGAACGGTCTCGGCTGGTCAAGCATCATTTACCCAGGCCAAACGATCGTGATTCCGGGCAACCTCAGTGCACCCGCCGAAGATACCCAGGAATACGACTTCACGACTGACAACAACGACGGAGATACTGCGGATGCCGACGCTGGCACCACAGACAATGCCGACGAGAGCACTACCGAGTCAGCCGACAGCACAGAGGTCGAGCCTGAATCTGCAGATGCAGTAGTCGAGCCTGAAGAAGTTGCACCAGCTCCAGCTCCAGAAGTATCGACCCCCGCTCCAGCACCCGCCCCAATATCAGGCAGTAGCTACCTCGTTGTTTCTGGGGACACCATTTCTGCGATCGCAAAAAGATTTGGACTCTCCACTCAAGCCCTGCTCGAGGCCAACGGCCTCAGCCAGTCGAGTGTGATCTACATCGGCGACAAACTGACAATTCCGTCGTCAACCTCAGCTCCGGCGAGCAGTGGTGGCAGTGTCACCTACTTGACCGCTGAGATGCGCACCAACGCTCAGGTCATCATCCAGGTCGGCCGCGATCTCGGGGTATCCGACTACGGAATCACTATCGCACTCGCGACGGCCATGCAGGAATCTAGCCTGCGCAACCTCAGCTGGGGTGACCGCGACTCAGTCGGACTCTTCCAGCAACGACCCAGCTCTGGCTGGGGCACGGTCGCGCAGCTCACGACACCGTCACACGCAGCGCGGCTTTTCTACGGTGGATCGAGCAACCCCAACAAGGGCATTACCCGGGGACTCCTCGACATCTCGGGCTGGAAAAACATGACCCTGACCCGCGCTGCCCAGGCGGTTCAGATCTCGGCCTACCCCGACGCGTACGCAAAGTGGGAGACATCGGCGCGTTCATGGCTGCAAGAACTCGGCTAACCCGCCGAACCGCCGTGTCTAGCGGCACTCTCGGAGCTCAGAACTTTAGACTCTGAGAGTGAATGCGAACAACACTGATCCGATGATCGGCCGTCTACTCGACGGCCGGTATCAGATCCGTTCGCGGATCGCCCGTGGCGGCATGGCCACCGTGTACCTTGCCACCGACCTTCGGCTTGAGCGCAAGGTCGCCATCAAGATCATGCATGGCCATCTTGCCGACGACAGCAAGTTCAAAGAACGCTTCGTTCAAGAGGCTCGATCGTCTGCGCGTCTCGCGCATCCCAACGTCGTGAACGTCTTCGATCAAGGGCAAGACAGTGACATGGCGTATCTCGTCATGGAGTACCTGCCCGGGATTACCCTGCGCGATCTTCTACTTGAGCACCGCGTCCTCACGACCGAGCAAACGCTCGACATTATGGAAGCAGTGCTCGCCGGGCTAGCCGCAGCCCACAAAGCCGGGATCGTGCACCGCGACTTGAAGCCCGAAAACGTTCTGCTCGCAGACGACGGGCGCATCAAGATTGCCGATTTCGGGCTGGCACGTGCTGCCAGTGCGAACACCGCAACAGGGGCAGCTCTGCTTGGCACCATCGCCTACCTCTCCCCCGAACTCGTGACTCGCGGTATAGCTGACACTCGCAGCGATATCTACGCCGTGGGAATCATGATGTACGAAATGCTCGTTGGCGAGCAGCCCTTCAAGGGCGAACAGCCAATGCAGATTGCCTACCAGCACGCAAACGATGCGGTGCCGAGCCCCAGCGCCACCAACCATCTTGTTCCGGCTGAACTCGACGATCTTGTGCTGTGGTCGACCGCCCGTGAGCCGGATGATCGTCCTCGCGATGCGCGAGTTCTGCTCGACCAGCTGTACCAAACGCACAGTTCGCTGATGACCGCACTGCCGCCGACAGCGTCCACCGCGGTACAGCGCACGATGGTGCTGCCTAGCGCGCCAGCGGCGGAGTCGATGAGGTCAACCGCCGAGACCCAGATATTCGGCGCAGAGCTGCAGCATGTAGCGCCGCCGGCCCCAACACAGGTTTCAGAGAACACGACAACGCTCTCGACGCGCGCAACCAAAAGGAAGTCTCGCGGCTGGTGGTTGCTCGTACTGATCGTCTTGCTGGTCGGCGGCGCAGCAGGAACCGGTTGGTACTTCGGGTCTGGTCCAGGATCGCAAGTGACGATTCCCGAAAGCATTCAGAGCGCGACGCCCGAAGACGCGCGAGCGATTCTCGAAGACCTGGGACTCGAGGTTAGCGATGAGCTTGGCGAAACCTTCGACCCGGTCGTCGCCATCGATCTAGTCGCCAACTCGACGCCCGCAATCGGCTCATCAGTTCCGAACGGTGCGCCCGTAACTCTGCTGATCTCCCAAGGCCCGCAACCCATTGCTGTCCCCGCTTTCGCCGGAATGACCGAACAAGAGGCACGCGACGCTATTGAGGCCGCGCCATTCACCCTCGTGGAGCCCGTCATCAAGCAGTTCGACGGTGACATCGCCGCTGGGCTGGTGATTGACGTGCTCGGCGCCGACGAGACCTCAATCCTCGGCGCAGAGACCTACGGCGAACAGCAAAACGTTTACCTAATCGTTTCTTCGGGACCGCTACCTAACGTTGCGTGCGCGACCGTCGATGAAGCGTCACAAATCCTTGCCGGTGTCGGGCTCAAGTCGGAGCGTGGCAGTGAGGTCTTCAATGACTGCGCAGAAGGCACCGTCGTCGCAATCGATCCCGAACGTGATGGCGATGGAAACGCCCGCACCTTCCGTGAGGGCGATACCGCGACGCTCATCATTTCTCGCGGGCCAGACCTCGTGCAGATGCCCGACGTGATCGGCGACAACATCGCCGCAGCAAAGCGAGAACTCGAAGAAGCAGGATTCGTCGTCACCGTCGATACCGCGATTCAACAAATTTTCTGGAGCTTCCCTCCCGCGCAGGTCACCGATCAGAACCCCACAGGTGGCGAGATGATCAAGCGCGGATCCGACGTCACAATCTACGGCTAGCTAACTCGACACCGTCTGGCTTCTCGTCTCAACCTGTCTGGCCTCGACTCGCGCTGCCCTTCTTCGCCCGGCCCCGCGACAAACACAAACGCTCGCCAGCGGCCAAATCCCGCGAAGGAAGGAAGACCAACTAGCGAGCGCTGATGGTGCTGAAACGCTATCGCTTAGAAAGCGCGGAGTTCCTCGGCTACGAGAAACGCCAGCTCAAGCGACTGCATGTGGTTGAGTCGCGGGTCACACAACGACTCGTAGCGAGTAGCCAAGGTGGCCTCGTCGATCTGTTCTGAACCACCCAAACACTCGGTGACATCGTCACCAGTGAGCTCAATGTGGATGCCACCTGGGTACGTTCCTGCGGCACTGTGCGCCTCGAAGAAGCCCTTGACCTCATCGACGACGTCATCGAAACGACGCGTCTTGTAGCCAGTCGGCGTGGTGAGGCCGTTGCCGTGCATAGGGTCAGAAACCCACAGCGGCGTCGCATCCATCTCCTTTATCGCTTCAAGCAGGGGCGGAAGCGCATCGCGGATCTTGCCAGCACCCATGCGAGTGATGAACGTCAATCGACCGGGCTCGCGCTGAGGGTCAAGCTTGTCGATGAGTTGCTTCATCGTTTCCGCAGTGGTCGATGGGCCAATCTTCACACCGATGGGGTTGCGCAGGCGTGAGAAGTAGTCGATGTGGGCACCATCAAGATCACGGGTGCGCTCCCCGATCCACAAGAAGTGGGCGCTCGTGTTGTATGGCGTTCCGGTTCGCGAATCGATGCGCGTCATCGGGCGCTCGTAATCCATGAGCAAGCCCTCGTGGCTTGAGTAGAACTCGGTGCGCTTGAGCTCGTCGAAGTCGGCGCCGGCCGCTTCCATGAAGCGCACCGCCTTGTCGATCTCCTTAGCGAGGCTCTCGTACTGGCGGTTGGCGGGGTTCGCCGCAAAGCCCTTGTTCCAGGAGTGCACCTGGCGGAGATCCGCAAAGCCACCCTGGGTGAACGCACGGATGAGATTCAGAGTGGATGCCGCGGTGTGGTAGCCCTCAACCAAGCGTGCGGGATCGGCGGTGCGCGATTCTGGCGTGAAGTCGAAGCCGTTGACGATGTCACCACGGTAAGCAGGAAGAGTGACATCTCCGCGGGTCTCGAAGTCGCTCGAGCGAGGCTTGGCAAACTGGCCTGCCATGCGCCCCATCTTGACGATGGGCTTGGACGCACCATACGTAAGAACAACGGCCATCTGCAGAATCGTCTTAACTCGATCACTGATCTGCTGGGCCGTAGCGCCAGCAAAAGTCTCAGCGCAGTCGCCACCCTGCAGCAAGAATGCTTCACCCTGCGCCGCACGCGCCAAACGATCGCGCAAGCGATCAACTTCACCGGCGAATACCAGCGGAGGCAGCGAGGCAATCTTGCTCGACGCTTCACCGACAGCATCGGCATCCGGCCACTGTGGCTGCTGCTTGATGGGGAGTGTGCGCCAGTTGTCGAGACCAGCGATCACGGCTGGATCAGCGAGCACGACTGGTTCTGACGGGTCGACCACAGGGAGATTCCTTCATACAGTTACTGCGAAAATGGCTGGGCTTGTGACCCACCTATGAGCTTACCGGCTCAACTGGGCGTCTCGTGTCACTGCTGGCGACGAGCAGGAGTCGCGCGTTCCTTGACCGACGTAGCGTAGACATCCACGTATTCCTGACCACTGATGCGGTTGAGTTCATACATGATTTCGTCGGTAATCGAACGTAAAATGAAGCGGTCACCCTCCATACCTTCGAAGCGGCTGAAGTCGAGCGGTTCGCCGAAGACGATGCCAATGCGGCCCATGCGAGGAATCTTGGTGCCGATGGGCATGACCTTTTCGGTGTCAATCATCGCCACAGGGACTACAGGAACGTGGCCCTCCAAGATCATGCGAGCAACACCGGTGCGGCCGCGATACATCTTGCCGTCAGGGCTTCTCGTGCCCTCGGGGTAGATACCGAGCACCTCGCCACGAGCGAGAACCGCGAGCCCAGTATTGAGCGATGCCTCGGACGCTTTGCCACCGGAGCGGTCGATGGGAAGCATCCCTGTGCCATTAAAGAAGGCACGCGACAGCCATCCGCGGATACCGCGGCCGGTGAAGTAATCGCTCTTAGCGAGGAAGAAAATGCGACGATCCATCACGAGAGGCAAAAAAACCGAATCGATGAACGAAAGGTGATTGCTGGCGAGGATTACGCCGCCCTTGCGTGGCAGATTCTCAAGCCCGGAGACCCACGGCCGAAACACGGTTTTTAGGATGGGACCGGCAACCAGATTCTTCATAAACCAATAGAACATGGTGCCTCTTTCTCCTGCTCGCGGGATCTTCTACTCTACCGCGCAGCAGAACGTACCCCACAAACGGGTGCAAATAGTCTCCCGCACCAATGCGCGGATAGCTAGGCGTGCAAGACGTAGCTAGAGTGGAGTAGACCACCTTACCGGTGCCAAAGGAGTTGCCGTGAAACAGTTTGATGTACCAGCCATCGTTGAGGCTGACCCGGAAGCGAACGTTACCGATCTCTTAATGGATCGTGTCGCGGCTACGCCCAATAGCGCGTTATTTTCACTCCCTACAGCCAATGGCGGCTGGAGTGATGTCACGTCGTCAGAATTCCTCACCCAAGTAAAGTCGGTTGCCAAAGGCCTTGTTGCCGCAGGCATTCAGCCCGGCGACAAAATCGGGCTCATGTGCAAGACGCGCTACGAGTGGACGCTCATCGACTTCGCGACCTGGTTCGCGGGTGCGGTGCTTGTTCCAATCTATGAGACCAGCTCGCCAACACAGATCCAGTGGAACCTCACTGACTCTGGTGCGATCGCGATCATCACCGAAACTCCCGACCACTTTGCGCGGTTCGATGAAATTCGCGCTGATGTGCCCGCCGTTACCAACGTGTGGCAGATCGATCTTGGCGATGTTGACAAGCTCGCGGTCTCAGGCAAGGACGTTACCGACGAAGAGATTGAGCGTCGTCGCAACTTGGCCAAGGGTTCCGATCTCGCTACCCTCATTTACACGTCTGGCACCACTGGCAAGCCGAAGGGGTGTGTTCTTACGCACTCGAACTTCGTCGAGCTGTGCCGCAACTCGCAGAAGGCAATTCCCGAGGTCGTAAACCCCGAGTCGAGCACACTGCTGTTCATCACAACGGCACACATCTTCGCTCGCTTTATCTCGATCCTGTGCATCCACGGTGGCGTAAAGGTCGGACACCAGCCTGATACAAAACTGCTGCTGCCCTCAATGGCATCGTTCAAACCGACATTCCTCTTGGCAGTGCCGCGTGTGTTCGAGAAGGTCTACAACTCCTCGGAGCAAAAGGCTGAAGCCGGTGGCAAGGGCAAGATTTTCCGCAAGGCTGCTGACGTTGCAATCGCGCATTCGAAAGCATTGGATGCCGGACACGTGCCTCTCGGCATGAAGATTCAGTTCGCGATCTTCGACCGACTCGTGCTGTCAAAGATTCGTGCAGCACTCGGAGGGCGCGTCAAGTACGCCGTTTCTGGTTCAGCGCCGCTGGGACTTCGCCTCGGACACTTCTATCGCAGCTTGGGTCTGACGATTCTCGAGGGCTACGGCCTCACAGAGACAACGGCTCCGATCTCGGTAAATAAGCCATCCAACTTCAAGATCGGTAAGGTCGGTCCCCCACTTCCCGGGGTCTCCGTTCGTATCGCTGAGGATGGCGAGATTCAGGCCAAGGGCGTCTGCGTATTCGATGGCTACTGGAACAACCAGGAAGCCACCGACGAAGTCTTCGATGGTGAATGGTTCAAGACCGGCGACATCGGCAAGTTCGATGAAGACGGCTATCTTGAGATCACCGGTCGCAAGAAAGAGATCATCGTTACCGCTGGCGGAAAGAATGTCGCCCCAGCCGCTCTCGAAGATCCCATTCGCGCCAACCCGATCATCGGCCAAGTCGTGGTCGTTGGCGAGCAACGCCCGTTCATTTCGGCGCTCGTCACACTCGACGAGGAGATGCTGCCGGTCTGGCTCAATAACAACGGTCTCGATGCAACGTGGACGGTGGAGCAGGCAGCCAAGCACCCGGCAGTACTCGCTGAAGTACAGCGTGCGATCGACGTCGGCAACGCGAGAGTCTCGCGGGCAGAATCGATTCGCAAGTTCCATATCCTTGATTCGGATCTCACCGAAGCCAGTGGTCACCTCACGCCGAAGTTGACCATCAAGCGAAACGTGATTCTCGCGGACTTCGCCGACGTAATCGATGCTCTGTACTCGAACTCACCGGCGACTGAAGGTATTTCGCTCAAGTAGAAGTCACCTCTCAGCAGTAGTTACCGAGGAGCAACGCTCCGATTCAAGAAATCCCTCGCAGCGTGCGAACGCGGCGGGGGATTTCTTGTTAAGGGATCGAATTGTGCCGGCTAGTACCAAGACGCTTGGCGAATCGCGCGCATTGCTTCACGCTTAGACTCGGGCTCGAGACCTTCAATATAGAGATGTCCATCGAGATGATCGGTTTCGTGTTGAAGTGCCTGAGCCATCAGCCCTTCGCCGCTGAGCTCTACAGGATCGCCATCGAGGTCAACACCGGTCACGCGAGCGAATGGGTGGCGCCGCGTCAGAAAGTAGAAGCCGGGCACTGACAGGCATCCCTCATCCATAAGCTCGGGCTCGCCTGACACTTCGACGAGCACGGGATTGATGATGTAGCCGACTTCGCCATCGATGTTGTAGCTAAACGCGCGCAGGCTGACCCCTATCTGGTTGGCGGCCAAGCCAGCGCGGCCAGGGATCTGAACTGACTCGATCAGATCATCGATAAGCGCCGCAGCACGCGCGTCGCCGATAATAATCGGATCGCACGCGGAACGAAGCACGGGATCGCCAAAGAGACGAATCTCACGAACAGTCATAGGTTCAGTCGGTCCGAACCTCAGGGAGGCCATCCATGACCACTGCAGCAAGCTCAAGGGCAGCGTTCTTGGTCAACTTATTGAGGTCACGGTAGTGCACCACCGAACCTGTTGCGAGGCTCGGGTCGTACGGAACACGAACAATTTCACGCACGCGCGATTTGAAGTGCGCCTCGATCTCCTCGAGCTTCACCAGGTTGGTCCCCTGCGTGGCAGTGTTCAACGCAACGACGGCGTTCTTGACAAGGTCGGCATGACCGTTCAACTCAAGCCACGTGAGTGTCTCGGATGCCAACCGTGCTTCGTCAACACTGCCGCCCGAAACGATGACAATAGAATCAGCTCGCTGAAGTGTGGCGCGCATTACGGAGTGCACGATGCCAGTGCCGCAGTCGGTGATCGCAACCGAATAGAAACGCTCGGCCATATCGGCGACGACGTTGTAGTCATCCTCGTCGAATGCCTCAGAGACGTGGGGGTCGGTGTCGGAGGCGAGAACGTCGAGTCGAGTTTCATCGCGCGAGACAACGGTCTGGAACTCGCTAAAGGTGTGAAGCGAGTCTGAGCGCATCACAACATCGCGCACCGTGGCACGGGTCTGCTTGTCAATGCGTTCCGCGAGCGTTCCACGGTCGGGGTTAGCATCGATCGCAATGATGCGGTCTTCGCGGGTATCGGCCAACGCCATACCGAGCAGGGCCGTGATCGTTGTCTTGCCAACGCCACCCTTGCGGGTAAGCACAGGAACGAACCGGGTGCCGCCAGTGAACATCTTCGTAATGCGAGCCTCAAGAGCCTTGCGCTCACGCACACGATATGAGTCGCCCATGTTGACCAAGTGGAACGTCACCGCGTAGACGAGTTGCTGCACGAAACCCTCAGGCGCTGGGCGGCGACTTTTCTTACTCTGGTTGATGAGACGCTCGGCAGTAAGCATCGTTGCCGTCTCCGGCGCTGGGCGAACTTCGGCGCGCTGACGACCTCGACGAGTCGTCGGATGATCGACCGGCGGTAGCTCGGGAATAACCGCAGCCTCAGGGGCAACCTCAGGGGGCATGGTCACAACCGATGCCGGAACAAACGAAATTGACGTCGTAGCCATCGAGGCAGGGTCGACGTGATGGGCGTTCACCGCAACATCATCGATCGCGACAGCGGCCTCATGCGCTGGAGTCTCCCGAACGGGAGTCGGCAACGACAACGTAAAGGTGAGACTTTCGCTGCTCGGTGCCTCTTTGACCGTCGAATCTTTCGAGTCGTGATCGGCCAACGAATTTTTGTCGTCAGCGGACGACTGCACATCGGGTTCATTGCGCTTAGTAGCCACTTATCGATCCCTTTCAGAAAGCAAACACACAACTTTACCGCGTAAAGGAGCCAAACGTGACCGTTGCTTCAACAACGGCCACGTTCGTAGCCTATAGAAGTGTGCCTAGCTGGGCTCAATCTCGACCAAAAGGTCACCAGCATCCACCTGTTGAGTCTTGGGGATCGCGAGACGTTTGACCGTGCCAGCAACGGATGCAGTAATTGCTGCTTCCATCTTCATCGCCTCAATTGACGCAACTGGCTGGCCTGCTTCGACCTTCGCGCCCTCCTCAACTTGAAGTGTCACTACACCAGAGAACGGTGCCGCGACGTGGCCCGGTTTCGAGGAATCTGCCTTCTCTGTTGCGGTCGAGTCGACCTTAATGCCGTGATCACGCACAAAGACCGGACGTAGCTGGCCGTTGAGCGTAGCCATCACCGTGCGCATGCCCTTGTCATCAGCCTCACCGATCGCCTCAAGCCCCACGAAGAGCTGAACACCCTTGGCGATCTCGACAACGTGCTCGTGACCCTGCTGCAACCCGTAAAGGTAGTCGGTGCTAGCAAGAGCAGAAAGATCGCCGTAAGCCTCTCGAGCCTTTTCGAAGATTTGCGTCGGACCAGCAAAGAGGAGCCTATTGAGCGCGGAACGACGTTCAACGGGTTCACCGTCGAGAGCAGCCTGATCCTCTTTACTAATCTCCTCAACGCCAATCTTGACGTTACGCCCCTTGAGAACCTTCGAGCGGAACGGCTCTGGCCAACCGCCAGGCAGTTCGCCCAACTCCCCCGCCATGAACCCAATCACGGAATCAGGGATGTCGTACTTGTCTGGATTCTCTTCAAAGTCAGCCGGGTCAGCCTTGGCCGCTGCAAGCGCAAGTGCGAGATCTCCCACAACCTTGGACGACGGGGTGACCTTTGGCGGACGTCCAAGCATCTTGTTTGCCGCAGCGTAAAGATTTTCGATGGTCTCGAACTGGTCTGCAAGGCCCAACGCAATCGCCTGCTGGCGCAGGTTCGACAGCTGACCACCCGGAATTTCGTGGTGGTAGACCCGGCCGGTTGGCCCAGGGAGCCCAGACTCGAAGGGTGCGTACGTGTGACGCACGGCCTCCCAGTACGGCTCGAGATCCGAAACTGCATCGAGCGAAATTCCGGTGTCCCGTGCGGTGTGTGCGAGGGACGCGACGAGAGCCGACAGAGAAGGCTGGCTTGTCGTTCCCGCCATCGGGGCGCTAGCGACATCCACAGCATCCGCACCGGCACGCGATGCGGCGAGCAGAGTAGCCAACTGGCCACCGGCGGTGTCGTGCGTGTGCACGTGCACAGGAGCGTCAAAACGCTCACGCAGCGCCGAAACGAGGGTCTCGGCGGCCTCAGCACGCAAGAGTCCTGCCATGTCCTTGATGGCCAGCACGTGAGCGCCGCTTTCCATGATCTGGTCGGCAAGCTTGAGGTAGTAGTCGAGCGTGTAGAGGTCTTCGTTGGGATCGAGCAAGTCACCCGTGTAGCAGAGTGCGACCTCAGCGACAGCGGTGCCCGTGTTGAGCACCGCATCGATAGCCGGGCGCATCTGCGAAACATCATTGAGTGCATCGAAGATACGGAAGATGTCTACACCGGTGTCTGCAGCCTCGCGAACGAACGCATCCGTCACCTCGGTGGGGTATGGCGTGTACCCGACAGTGTTTCGACCACGAAGCAGCATCTGGATGGCCACGTTGGGCAGAGCCTCGCGCATTGACGCGAGTCGCTCCCACGGGTCTTCTGCCAAGAAGCGCAAAGCAACGTCGTACGTTGCCCCGCCCCAGGCCTCAACCGAGAGCAGCTCGGGTGTCATGCGTGCAACGTGCGGCATTACAGCAACGAGATCACGCGTGCGCACGCGAGTAGCCAAGAGCGACTGGTGTGCGTCGCGGAAAGTGGTTTCCGTGACCGCCAGAGCCTTCTGCTCGCGCAGTGCCGAAGCGAAACCGGCCGGGCCAAGCTCCAGCAGCCGCTGGCGCGAACCGGCAGGTGCCTCAACTGACAAATCAACCGTCGGAAGCTTGAGCTGCGGATTGATGATGCCTGCACCATCGCCATTCGGCTGATTGACTGTAACTTCAGCCAACCACGTGAGGATCTTCGTGCCACGGTCTTTCGAGCGGTGCGAGTTCACCAGCTCGGGGCGCTCGTCGATGAACGCCGTGCTCAGGTCACCAGCAATGAACTCTGGGTCGTCGAGCACACCCTGAAGGAACGGGATGTTCGTAGTGACACCGCGAAGACGAAACTCCGCGAGTCCACGACGCGCACGACGCACCGCCGACGCAAAGTCGCGGCCACGGCAGGTCATCTTGACGAGCATGGAGTCGAAGTGGGGAGAAATCTGCGAACCGGCAGAAACCGTTCCACCATCCAAACGGATGCCGGCGCCACCGGGCGAGCGGTACGTGGTGATTTTGCCGGTGTCTGGCCGGAACCCGCTTGCCGGGTCTTCGGTCGTGATGCGGCACTGGAGGGCCGCTCCGCGTAGCTTGAGCTCGTCTTGACGCAGTCCTAATTCTTCGAGCGACTCCCCGAAGGCAATTCGCATCTGTGACTGAACGAGGTCGACGTCGGTGACCTCTTCGGTGACCGTGTGCTCAACCTGAATGCGCGGGTTCATCTCGATGAAGACGTGCTCACCTTTGCGCTCTCCCGCGGTGTCGAGCAAGAACTCGACGGTGCCAGCGTTGACGTAGTCGATCGACTTCGCAAACGCGATGGCATCGCGGTACATCGCTTGGCGCGTGTCTTCGTCAAGGTTGGGCGCCGGGGCAATCTCAACAACCTTTTGGTGCCGACGCTGAACTGAGCAATCACGCTCAAACAAGTGGATGATGTTGCCCTGCGAGTCAGCAAGAATCTGCACCTCAATGTGGCGCGGGCGCACAACCGCCTGCTCAAGGAACATCGTCGAGTCGCCGAAAGCACTTTCGGCTTCGCGCATCGCAGCCACTAGAGCATCGCGGAGATCCTCTTTCTTCTCGACGCGACGCATTCCACGACCGCCGCCGCCAGCCACAGCCTTGGCGAAGATCGGGAAACCGATATCGTCGGCGCCAGCAAGAAGCTCATCGAGGTCAGTGCTTGCCGGAGTCGACTTGAGCACGGGAACTCCCGCAACAATGGCGTGCTCTTTGGCGGTGACCTTGTTTCCGGCCATCTCGAGCACCTTCGTCGGCGGACCGATGAAGGCGATTCCCGCATCCGCTGCCGCATGAGCGAGCTCCGGATTCTCAGACAGGAAGCCGTAGCCAGGGTAGATAGCGTCAGCGCCGCACTCTTGAGCGACCCGGATTATCTCCGAAACATCGAGGTAGGCGCGAACGGGGTGCCCCTCGTCGCCGATGAGGTATGCCTCGTCGGCTTTAAGCCGATGGACCGAGTTTCGATCCTCATACGGAAAAACGGCAACAGTTCTTGCACCGAGCTCGACAGCCGCGCGCATTGCACGGATTGCGATTTCGCCTCGGTTGGCAACGAGAATCTTCTTAAACATTCGGTCCTTCCCGACAAAAACCAAGCCTAGAGTGATTGAACTCTGGCAGTTTCCTCAAGGGTGCGCAAAAGTTGGTGGAGTTTTAGGTTTCTTAACAGTAGTGAAGGTATCGTCGTTACTCGTGCACGTACTTAGCGTTAGCTCTCTCAAGGGGGGCGTAGGAAAGACGACTGTGACGCTCGGGCTCGCTTCGGCAGCCTTCGCTCGCGGTCTTCGAACTCTCGTTGTCGACCTTGATCCCCAGTCCGATGTGTCGACCGGCATGGATATCGATGTCACCGGTCACCTCAATGTTGCCGACGTGCTCGCTTCTCCCAAAGAGAAGATCGTGCGCGCGGCCATCGCGCCCAGTGGGTGGACTAAGGGTCGCCCCGGCAAAATAGACGTACTCATCGGCTCGCCATCGGCGATTAACTTTGATGGCCCGCACCCGAGCATCCGCGATATTTGGAAGCTCGAAGAAGCTCTCGCTAACGTCGAAGCTGACTACGATCTGGTGCTCATCGACTGCGCACCGTCGCTTAACGCGCTCACACGTACTGCGTGGGCTGCGAGTGACCGCGTCGCGATCGTCACCGAACCTGGACTGTTTTCTGTCGCGGCCGCCGATCGTGCGCTTCGGGCAATTGAAGAGATTCGTCGCGGGCTTTCTCCCCGACTTCAGCCACTCGGCATCATTGTGAATCGTTTGCGTTCACAGTCTCTCGAACACCAGTTCCGCATCAAAGAACTGCGAGACATGTTCGGCCCGCTTGTGCTTTCCCCGCAACTGCCAGAGCGCACGTCGCTTCAGCAGGCCCAGGGCGCCGCGAAACCACTTCATGTATGGCCTGGCGAGAGCGCTCAAGAGATGGCGCGCAACTTCGACCACCTTCTCGACCGCGTCATGCGCGCGGCACGAATGGGCGAGTACAACAACTAGCGCGGCGCCCGAGAAGTCAGCGCGTGCCGGTGAGACGCGTGCGCGCCTGAGAAAGTGTGGGCGCCTAAGAGGCGCGGGATACGCGGCGTTTAGCCAGCTCATCCATAGGGTCTTCACCCTTGACAGTGTCGAGATCGATGAGGCTTGTCTCGACCTCGCGAAGAACTTTGCCAACAGCGATGCCGAAGACACCCTGGCCGCGGCTGACGAGGTCGATGACTTCGTCGTTGGACGTGCACAGGTAGACACTGGCGCCATCGCTCATGAGCGTGGTCTGTGCGAGATCGTGGATGCCCGATTCGCGAAGCTGGTTGACCGCAACGCGGATTTGCTGCAGTGAGATGCCGGTGTCCAGGAGGCGCTTTACGAGTTTGAGAACCAAAATGTCGCGGAATCCATAGAGTCGCTGCGAGCCTGAGCCTGCGGCACCGCGAACGGTCGGTTCGACGAGCTCGGTGCGGGCCCAATAGTCGAGCTGGCGGTAGCTGATGCCTGCTGCGCGAGCGGCAACCGCACCGCGGTAGCCGGCGGAGTCATTGAGGTCTGGCATTCCGTCAGTAAAGAGGAGGCCGAGGTCGTAGCGTGATGTTTCGCTACGGTTCAATTCACTCATGGCATTGCCCCTCTAGATTCTGATTCGACCAGCACGACAAGCAAGCAACCTTCATGTTGAAGTTGACGCTTAGTCTTTCGTGTTACCCCACGGTAGTCACGCCCGCCGCATCGATCAACGACATTCGCAAAAACTCCGCGGCGTGTCGGAATTAGTCGGGAAAACTGCGCCAATGCCCGTCAATAGTGATCGGCCGAAGCCAAAAAACGATCAACAAATCGACCGTACTACGAATCGAGTCTGCTGAGGGCGGATCGGATAATACTGCTGCGAACAATCTCCAACTGCCCCGCGATTTCGCGAGCCATCTCTGCAGCACGAGCGCGGCTTGATGCATCTTTGCGACGAGCAACCGGCATCAAAGCACTCTCGATGAGCCCAAGCTCTCGCTCAGCCGCGGCGCGAAAACCACGCAAGTGCCTCGGCTCAATACCGCTGCGCTGAAGTTCCACAAGCGACTTGAGCACCGCAAGAGAATCTTCGCCAAAAACATCGGATGCCACAATGAGCGACGACGAAATAGCGTCACCCAAGAGCATGGGGCTTGCGCCCGACTCTCGGATCAATTCGTCGCGAGTGAGCTTGCGCTCCGCAGACAGCATGGAGGCGGCCGCGATGGTGCCACCAGGCAGCTCAGGGGTGCGCCCAACATCCATCTCTTCGAGATAGCCACGGATTACTTTGAGCGGCAAATAGTGATCCCGTTGCATGGAGAGAACGAAACGCAGTCGCTCCATGTCGGACGGCGAAAACTTGCGGTACCCCGACGCAGTGCGCGCTGGCGCTACAAGCTTTCGCTCCTCAAGAAACCGAAGCTTCGACGGAGTGAGATCAGGAAACTCAGGACTGAGTTTTGCGAGAACTTGCCCAATGCTCAAAAGCACTGGCGCTGGAGATGGACGCGCTTGACGCGCAACCCCAGCCACTAATTACCAGTCGCAGAGGGAAGATCACGGCGCGACGCATAGAACGTGAGCCTGTACTTGCCAACCTGAACCTCGGCACGGTCGCGAAGGACCGCAGTCGACTCGATGCGATCACCACCGAGGTAGGTGCCGTTGAGCGAGCCTAGATCTTTGACATCGAACGTGGTGCCCTGTCGCAAAAACTCGACGTGACGACGCGACACAGTGACATCATCGAGAAAAATATCTGCCTCAGGATGACGACCAACCGTGGTGACATCGGCATCCAACAAAAAACGTGCTCCAATATTTGGCCCGCGGCGCACGATCAGCAGGGCAGAACCCGACGGCAGCGCGGTAATCGCCGACTGCTCGTCGGCCGATACATCGCCGCCCATGGCAGCAACCTGAGCAGCAAACTCGAGACTATAGGTCGCCGTGGTGTCGGTCGACTCGACAACTGGCTGCGCGGACGTCTCGTTTGCCGACTGTACGTCGGCGCCGTGACCATTATTTATTGACTCAACCATCGCAAACCTCCTGACTAACCAGCGTATCGGATGGGAGCACTCCTCAACCCCTCGGAATGCGAGAAATTCGAACGGATTGTGCAACATAAATGAAGCCAGCCCACCAATACAAGAACGCGCCCCAAAGCGCGAACGCCCAACCGATCGGATCTGTGGCCCACGCGACGTCAGGGAACGCCTGCCCCAACATCAAAATCGGAAGCGCATAGAAGAGTGCGGCTGTAGCAACTTTGCCCAAATGATGAACCGGAAGTGGCCCGAAACCATAATTGGCCGAAATGATTCCTAGGATCACGAGCACGATGTCGCGCGCAACAATCACGAAGAATAGCCACCACGGAATCACATCTCGGACCGCTAACCCAATCAGCGCAGCGAAGATGAAAAGTCGATCGGCAGCGGGGTCAAGCAACTGACCCAACCTGGTGATCTGGTTGAACCGTCGCGCGATCACACCGTCGAGGTAGTCACTGACGCTGGAGACGACAAGAACGATGAGCGCTAGCGCGTCTTGAGCCGAGATAATGAAGAAGAGAAAAAGCGGCACCAGAGCGAGCCTGATGAAACTCAAGATATTGGGCACAGTCCACACACGATTGCTGATCTCGGGTGAACTACTGAATGCCACACCCCGAGTGTAGCCAGCATCCGCGAACGAAATGCCGCTATAGCAGCACGAAGTTGATGGGCATCAGGCGTAGCCTTGACTGCATGTCATGCATCCGCTTTAACACTCCGGCGCAGCGGGCCCAAATGCGGGCAATGGCGCCGTCGATGGTCACCGCCGAGGAGGCAGCTGCACAGCACCCCGCCCCCGAGGTCACTGACAGCAAAATTGCGCGGCTTCGACTTCTCGCCCGTAATGCAAATCCTAAGATTCGCGAAAGCGCGGCCAGCAATCACAACACACCGGTCGACGTATTCGAAGCGTTGGCACAAGACTCCGATGACGGCGTTCGAGCGTGTGTGGCTCGCAACGAGTACGCACCGTGTGACGTCCTGCGGATGCTCGCCCATGACCCGTCAGACACGGTGCGTGGATTTCTCGCCATCAACTTTTTCGTTCCCGACGACGCAATGAGCACGCTCGCCGCCGATGAAAGCGCCACAGTGCAGCGTCTTGTGCGCTGGAAGCACGAACTCGCTAGTGTCTGATGGCTGCGGGATCAGTTCGGGTCGATAGTTGGCTATGGGCGGTGCGCGTTTTCAAGACGCGTTCGCAAGCGACCACGGCGTGCCGGGCAGGACACGTCAAGATTGGCGGCGCAAGCGTTAAAGCTGCGCAAGCGGTGAAAGTCGGCGATCAGGTGCAGATCCGCATCGCAGGGTTTGATCGAATTCTCGTTGTGAAGCAAACTATCGTCAAGCGGGTCTCCGCGGTAACGGCGGCGGAGAGTTTCATCGATGAGACTCCCCCGCCGCCGTCCCGAGAAGAGGTTGCTATGGCTCCTCGGCGCGACCGTGGTGCGGGCCGCCCAACTAAACGCGAACGACGCGAGCTTGAGAAGCTGCGTGGTCGCGATGAACTGGACTCGCGACCACGCGACAACTAACTCGGTTTGCTCGCTACGCCGTCGAGCCAGAGGGTCTCTGAATCATCGCGATGCGCACCACTCGTGCCGACGTGCTTGGCACCGATTTGGGGTCCGTTCGTGATGGCGTGCACCATCGACATCTCGGCCGACCGACCGACCCGAATCCGGGCGCAAGAGGGACTGGGAAAATTTGTCCGAAGGTGGCTAGAGCTTACGCAGAGTGAGAATCTGCTCAGCCCGACCGAGGGGGCCATCCACATCGTGGAGCACCGTAGAGGTCAAGCCCACGCCATCCGCACCAAAGTTGACCGAGTTTTCTAATCCCAGCCACTCCCCCGCTGGAACCCGGTACAGATGCACCTGGAGGTCGACATTCGGGAACGCGTAGCCCCCCTCGCCCGGTTTCACCCGCGTGGCAATTCCGTTGCTGGTGTCGACCAGACCCGTAAGCCGAGCAAAGTCGCTAACCGGTTCGGTGGTGAGCAGCGGATAGGGCGTGCGCAACCACACTCGACCACTCCCGGCGGCATGATCCGGTAGCGCTCGCGCTTCGATCGACTGAATGTAGCCACCGGGCCACTGGGCGAGGTTCACTGGCGCACCCGCATGCTTAAGCGAGGGCATCCGTTGGTCAACAATGCCGAGAACGTCGGTGGTATCGGAAGTCTGCAGGCGCCACGCAGTCGCGCGGACCGCTATGCGACCGCCAGCGACCAGCTCGGCCTGCACCAGTTCGATGGTGCGGCCGGGGCGCACCATCGACGTGACGATCTCAAACTCGCCGTCAGGAATCAGCCCGAGGATCTCATAGCTGATCCGCGCGATGCGGAGCCCGGGTCGCGCCTCAAACGCTTCGAGGACGTGCGCCATAATGCCCGCAACCGGAGCCATATGTTGCTCGTGCGGATTCCACGCACCCTGTGCATGGATTGTCGACTCAAAGTGGGTGTCGTCGTGCCGCACGTAATACGACTGCGCTGTAGGGGTCACAGCACCAGCCTATCCAGCTAGTGCGAACGCAACTTTTCAATCAGGGCACTCTTGTTGAGAGAAGAGTAGCCGTGAAGGTCGAGTTCCCGCGCGCGTTCCTTCAGTTCTGCTACTGTCCAATCGTCGTAGGAGCCGGACTCTCCGCCACGTTTTCCTATCGTGGAGCGGCCCTCCTTTGCTGCTGCATTGGAGATGCGCGCTGCCTTCTCCTTGGATGCGCCATCGTCGCGCAAATCTTCGTAGAGCTCGGGGTCTTTGAGTCGTGAATTCTTGTTGCTCGGCATAGCGACATTACTCCTTATCGGCCGCATCATTCGCGAGGCCCTGTCTCGGCTCAGACTAATCACGTGGGCAGCTCACGAACCCGCCTCACCGAGAACCCGAAGCCAACGCTGAGGGAGCATCCAGAAATCGACTGCGAGCGACGGTGAGCCTCTGATAGCGACTGCGAAACCAGGGCGCTTCCGTGCGGCGGCTTCTCGCGCCGAGGGTTCTAGAACAGCGTTGGCTGAGGCATCGCTCGAGCCGCCAATTCGGGCGGCATCTCTTCTGCGATCAGTGAGCGCTCACCGTTGCTGTCACGGGTGCGAAACTGTGTACTCGAGCCAACGATCCCCGTTGCAGGGTCGAGAGCTGTGCGCTCTAAACCGTGACGACGGATGATCGGGTGCAACTTTGCCGCAAGCCACTGTCTGTACTCCTTAGGCGCGTAGGTTCCGTACGAAAACATAGAGCGATACTTCTCCACCAACTCGGGATGAGCTCTCTCGAGCCACTGAAAGTACCACTCCTTCGTGCCGGGCTTCAGGTGAAGTGCCGAATACGCAATCGACGTGCCTCCAGCCGCTTTCACTTGCGCCACAGCACGTTCGAGATGGTCCCGCGTGTCGGTAAGAAACGGCAGGATTGGCATGAGGAACACTGCACAATCGAGACCCGCTTCCCTAACCGCTGTAACCGTCGCCAGCCGGGCCGTCGCCGTGGGAGTGCCCGGCTCAACCGACTGCTGCAACTCGTCGTCGCAGATCGCGATAGACATTCCCACATCAACGGGCACATGCTCGCTCGCCTCCGCCAAGAGGGCGAGGTCGCGCCGCAACAGGGTGCCCTTCGTGAGAATGGATAGCGGCGTGCCCGACGCCGCAAGGGCTGCGATGATCCCCGGCATCAGGCGATAACGGCCCTCTGCCCGCTGATACGGATCAGTGTTTGTGCCCAGAGCTACCGGATGCCGGCCCCAACTGGGCTTGCTGAGCTCCTTGGCCAGAACCTCAGCAACGTTGACCTTGACGATGATCTGAGTATCGAAGTCTTTTCCGGCATCAAGATCTAGAAACTCGTGGGTGGGTCTGGCGAAGCAATAAGTGCACTGGTGGAGACATCCGCGCATCGGATTGATGGTCCACCCGAATGGCATGTCACTGGCGGTGGGAACTTTGTTAAGCGCACTCTTGGCGAGCACCTCGTAAAAAGTGACGCCAGCAAACTCTGGGGTTCGTACGGTGCGAACGAGATTGTTGAGGCGCGCGAGCCCTGGCAAAGCATTGGGTGCTTCGCTATTGACCTGCTGCCCGCTCCACCGCATTTATGTATTCGAACATATATTCGAATATCGCGCAAGCTGAGGTTACGCCTGCGCCTACGCCTGCGCCTGCGCCTGCGAAGACACCAGCCTGCGCACGAATTCCGCGATCTCGCGGACTCCCCCGGCCACGCCGGTCAACTTGGCCGACGTGAGCGCACCGTCGTAGATCACCGTGACATTCGCGACGAGCGGTTCGCCGCCCACGCCGCTGAGCAAGTCAGCAATGTGGAGATGGAGCACCCTGCGGTAGCGAACGATCGCAGCCTGCACATCGGGCATATCCGGGCACTCGATCGCCGCATTAGTGAAGGGGCAACCATGGAATTTGCCCGCATCCACCTGGTCAGCAAGCGCGCTGAACAACTGTGCGACACGGTCAGCAGGTGCCGCGCTCGTATCGTCGACTGCCCTCACGCGCTCCAACCAGGCATCCGCTTCCTCATGGAGGTAGGCGGCGATGAGTGCTTCTTTGCTGGGGAAGTGATGGTACATGCTCCCCTTGGCAACGCCCGCCTGTGCGATTATGGTGTCGATGCCCGTCGCGTTGATGCCGTGGGAGTAAAAGAGTTCGGCTGCGGTGTTCAACAGTTTCGTTCGTGAAGTGAGCGGAGCCTGAGTGGTTGTTGTGGGCATTTTGCAATTCTAGACGAACCTGTCTATATTTACTAGACGGATCCGTCTATAACTGTTGGACGGCCAACTCAAGGAGCTAATAAATGTCAGATCTCAAGATTGCCGTCGTCATCCTCGAAACCCTCGAGAACAACAGCGCACGCGTTTATCGCGGCCTCAAGACCGCCCTGGAATTCAAGGCAGCCGGAGACGACGTAATCGTCATGTTCGACGGTTCAGGAGTCGAGACTCTCGCCAAGATTGCAGACCCAAGCCACGCAATGAACGGACTCGTCACAGCCCTCGACGACACCATCGTCGGAGCATGCGAATTTTGCGCCAAGTCGCACAAGGTTTTCGCGCCCATCCGCGACGCTGGATTTCCGCTACTTTCCGACAACGGCGGCGAAGCAAGCGTTCGCAAGCTCGTTGTCGACGGCTACCAAGTCATGAACTACTAGCAGCATCCAGCGACCTGCGCGGACCCGGCCTCAGCCAACCCCAGTCGTTGGCGAGGCGTGGGTCCGTGGGCTAGTAGCTATCTGACAAGAACACGCACAGCAACAAGTCCGAGAATGGCGCCGTAAATCAGGTGGCCCATCAGAGAAAGCAGCGCACCCGCATTGATGGCAAAGAGCGCTCCGCCGAGCATCATCGGCATGATCATGAGGGGTCCGAGTACCCACCAGATCGCACCGTAGACCATTCCGACGACCAGGCCACGGATGTATCCGGTCAGCAGTCGTGAGCCGAACAGCACCGTGAGTCCGATACCGAAGACGATGG
Source organism: Rhodoglobus aureus (assembly GCF_039527955.1). NCBI lineage: Bacteria > Bacillati > Actinomycetota > Actinomycetes > Micrococcales > Microbacteriaceae > Rhodoglobus > Rhodoglobus aureus. The sequence continues at coordinate 106,593 of NZ_BAAAKW010000016.1, forward strand.
AAATCATCATGTGCACGAGGAACCCGACGATGGGCGATTGAGAACCGACCATCATCGCCAGCGTCGGGAGCGTCCCCATCATCGCCATCAGCATCCCGAAGACGATGCCGCCGGCGACTCCGCCGATGACGCCCGCGACGACGCGGCGCGCGAAGGACGGAGAAGTCGTTGATGTACCTGATTTGGTTGAATTAACTGTCGTGGACATTGAAATGCCTCCCGATAGGTGCTGCGTGGTTTCCCGAAAATGGGTGGTTGCCACTGACGCTACGGATAAGTGCACGCGTGCTCTGCGATCTCAGTTACACAACGGCAAAGCAATTGCTTGAGATAGCGAGTACTGCCGTTATGCCGCGATGCACGTCCGACGTCACCGCCCACGCTGATAACGTCATAGTCGTGTTTTCTAAAGTGACGGTCCCGACAACTCTCCAGACGCGCGATGGGGAGATGACTCTTCGGTACTCCGAATTAGGAGACATCGACACCATCCTTCAACTGTTGGCGGATGACCCTGTCAGCTCGCTTCGTGGCGATAATGCACGGCCCGAGGATCGCCCCGCCTACGAGAAGGCATTCCACGCGATAGCAACCACGCCAGCAAACGCGCTGCTCGTTGTTGTTGCCCCATCTGGTGATGTCGTCGCGACAATGCAACTGACCGCGATTCCCGGAATGGCGCGACGCGGTTCGCACCGACTTCAAGTGGAGGCCGTGCGCGTTGCCGCCAGCCAGCGCTCCTCTGGCATCGGCGGCGCGATGATGCGCTGGGTAATTGAAACCGCAGCGCCCGCGCTCGGCGCCACACTGATCCAACTCACGTCGGATGAAGCGCGCACTGACGCCCACCGCTTCTACACAAAGCTGGGCTTCGAGGCGTCGCACATCGGCTTCAAGTACTCCATCAAGCTATAACGACCGACGGTAGCGTGCGCCCGCGTGCTCGTCAGGCAGCCGATCTCCTCTTCCGTGCAGCTTGTTGCGCAAGGTGCCTTCGACATACTCCTTGGGGTAGAGACCGCGCTCGCGCAATACGGGAATGACATGCTCTACAACGTCTTCGAAAGTGCCAGGTGTTATCGCGTAGGCAAGGTTGAATCCGTCAACATCGGTTTCTTCTACCCACTGTTGCAACTCATCCGCAATTTCTTCGCCAGATCCGATGATGAACGGGCCTAGCCCGCCAATAGCGCCAAGCCGCGCGATGTCCCGAACCTTCCATTCGCTTCCGTCGTCGTTTGCCTGTTGAAAGTTGGCGACAGTGGACTGAATCGCATTGCTCTTGACGTTGCCAATGGGCTCGTCGAGGTCGTACTGCGAGAGGTCGATTCCCATCCAGCCGGACATGAACACGAGGGCACCTTCTTCGCTTGCGTAACTCAGATAGTCGGCGTATTTTTCCTGAGCCTTCTCGGGCGTTGCATCGGTAATTATCGTCAACAAGGTGTAGATGCGCGCTGAGTATCGATCCCGACCTGCCGCCTCGAGCGCATCCCGAATCCGTGCAACTGTCGCTGTTAACCCCGATTTTGTTGAGGCGGCGACAAAGATCGCTTCTGCATTTCCGGCGGCGAACTTGATGCCGCGGGGTGAAGCTCCGGCTTGGTAGATCACCGGTGTGCGCTGCGTCGACGGTTCTGACAAGTGGATTCCGGGCACCGTGAAATGTTTGCCTCGATGATCGATGTCGTGGACCTTGCTTGGATCGGTAAACACTCCCGATTCTCGGTCGCGAATCACGGCGTCGTCCTCCCAGGAACCCTCCCATAGCTTGTAGAGAACTTCGAGGTATTCGTCGGCATGATCGTAACGATCATCATGCTCGAGCTGATCGTCGCTTCCCATGTTGCGTGCTGCCGAGGGAAGATACCCCGTAACGACGTTCCATCCGACCCGCCCCTTTGTGAGGTGGTCGAGCGTCGACATACGACGGGCGAACGGGTATGGATGCTCGTACGCCGTGCCGGCGGTAATTCCGAAACCCAGGTGCTCGGTAACGTGCGCCATGGCTGAGACGAGCAGCAGGGGATCATTGACGGGAACTTGGGCGCCGTGACGAATGGCGGCCTCGTTGGACCCGGCATACACGTCGTAGGTGCCAAGAACGTCAGCGATGAAGATGCCGTCGAAGGTACCGCGTTCGAGCAACTGAGCGAGTTCAGTCCAGTAGTCCAAGTCTTTATAGCGCCAGGATTGGTCGTCGGGGTGACGCCACATTCCAGAGGACTGATGAGCGACGCAGTTCATGTCGAAGGCGTTGAAACGGATTTGTCTAGGCATGCCACCATGGTGCGCCGAGCGACCCTTCTGCGCACGCGGCAGTGAAACAAATGACGCAACACAGGGAAACAAAGAGAAACATTCTCGCGTAGGCAGTGAATGCGGCGCACTCTTGTTCGTATCCCCCTAACTTTCGGATGGACGAATGCAGACAACGACGAATCACAAGGAACTGGCTCATCACGACGCTCACATCTCGAGTGAATGCTACTCAGACCGTGCCGAAATTAGTGGCGAGGACTTCGCTCGCGCCTTCCGCCAATACCCTGGCGGTGTCGCCGTCATTACGGCGGACTCCCCCGATGGTCCCGTTGCCCTCACTGCTACGTCGGTTGTTTCTGTGAGCGCCGCGCCACCACTGCTTGCGTTCTCTATTAGCCATCGCGCGTCGACCGCGGCCAGCATTCGAAGCGCACACTCGTATGTCGTGCACTTCCTAGGGAAAGACCAACTGGAGATCGCCCAATTGTGCGCGACGAGCGGCGTCGATCGATTTGCCGATACCCGGCTGTGGGCACGCCTACCAACCGGCGAACCGTATTTTCCCAGCGCACCGGCGTGGGTCGCTGGAACCCGGATCGATCAGCTTGACGCTGGGGCTGCCTCAATCATCCTGTTACGCGCAACGCAATCGAAGGTTACCCCCGGAGCAGATGGCACCCCACCCCTCGTGTATTTCAATCGTGGTTGGCACCATTTAGGCGAGCACTCGCAAGTGAGTTAGGCAGGTTCGACGACTGAGATGGCGTCCTCGTCGCCCCACGACTCAACGAGAGTCACTCGACCACGCGAATCTCCAATAGCGAGCACGAGCGCAATGATCGCTGTCGCGATCCCGACGACACCCAACGGATTCGCGATACCGATAGCAATCCCCAGTGCTGGTTCTGTGGGGCCGCTGATGATCGTCTGGAGACCATGGGGTGTCGAATCTGGGATGGTCAGGCCCAAGAGGAATCCGCAGACTCCCGAGGCGATGAGCAGCGCATGCGTGAGGGCACGTGTCTCGAAACCACGACGTGCTGTGCGTCGCACCGCTAGCCCGGTGAGCACCAGCAATACGGCAAAGATCACACCTAACGTTGCCGCGTAAGCGATCGTGAGGTCGCCGCCGATACCGAACAAGTGTCGGCCGAACGAGATCCACCCAGCCACGGCGATGCCTGCCACAATGACGGCGATACCGGTGCGGCCTGATCGCGGAACTCCAGGGGTCGCACGAACCCTAATTGCGCTGTACGTCATCACACGCCCCCATTTACTGTCCTCGCCATAATCGTAGCGATGATAGCGCGCATAAAGTCGCTCAATCGCGCGGCGAGTACTGCTAACGTGAGCCGAAGAAGCCTCAGGAAATGACCGCGTGATGTCGACCGCTCAAGCCATAGGAGACCACATGACTGCCTCAACAGAGGGCCGCGTTGCTGTCTATATCGACTTCGATAACATCGTGATCTCGCGTTATAACCAAAAACATGGCCACGGCCAGTTTTACAAAGACAGAGCCCGGTCCCACAATTCGAGTCGTACTGTCTCGAGCGCGGTAGGTATCAAAATCGCTGAGGCTGAAGTGGATGTCGAAGCCATCCTCGACTACGCATCATCGTTCGGAACGGTGGCCCTCAGTCGCGCCTACGCCGACTGGTCGGTGCCCGTCAACTCGGGCTACCAGAAGCAGCTCATCAACCGCGCGGTTGAACTGGTACAGCTCTTTCCGTTGACCGCCCAAATGAAGAATGGGGCCGACATCCGCCTAGCGGTTGATGTGATGGAAGACCTGTTTCGACTGCCCGATCTTACGCACGTGGTTATCGTCGCCGGAGACTCTGACTATGTAGCGCTCGCGCAACGTGCCAAAACACTCGGGCGCTTTGTCGTCGGTGTTGGGGTTGCTGGCGGAACGAGCCAAGCACTCACATCGTCGTGCGACAAGTTCGCCGACTATGACTCTTTGCCAGGGATTGAATTCGATAGCAACGTGCTGCCAGCTCCCGCTGCCATTCCAGCTGTAGCGGTATCGGCACCGGCGGCGGTATCCACAAAGTCCGCTCCAGAGGTCACTCCCGCCAAAAAACCGGCAGGCACTTCCCTCTCGTCCCACTCATCCGCGACGGCCAAGAAATCGCCGACGGCGGCAGCGAAGCAGTCCGCAAATGCAGCCAAGAAAGTCAGTCCAACACCAGCGGGCGCTGCGCAAGGCACTGCCGAGCAGCAGACCGCAAAAGTTAGCCCGCTCAAGCTGTTAGTGCGGGCAATTCGGCTCGTGCAGCAGAAGGAGGACTCCGACTGGTCGAACAGTTCTCCCGTAAAGAACCAGATGCTCCGAATCGATCCATCGTTCGACGAGGCATCGTTGAAGTTCAAGACGTTCAGCGACTTCGTGACCTCGTTCAGCGCACACGTTGAGATGCGTGAGCACGAGGGAGTCCGGCAGCTGCGGCTTCGGCCAAACGCGTCAAACCCCAAGTAGGCCTAGCGGTCAGAGCCACAGGCGAATCCGAAGTCTCTAACTCACCGCAACAAGAAACGAGACTGCCGCTGCGCAGCTTCAGTGGCAGCAACAGACATGGCAACTCACTTTCACACCGTTCTGGGCGACGATGCGAGTGTAGCGAGCGCACTAGCGCTAGGCGAGCAGTTGCTCAGCCAAAAGCTCGAGCGCTTTGACGCGCGCGGGTGAAGTGTTCGCCGCATCCGCATCGTGTGCCGATAGTCCTGGCGTGACCATAACCTCGTCGACGCCGAATCGGGATGCCAGCGAGCGAATGCGCGTCGCAGCAGCGACCGGCTCGTCGATGACCCAACGCTCGGCCATGTCATCCACCATCTGCTGTTGCGGCGCCGCGAGTTCGGTCGCCGCGGCCTGTTCGATAGTCGCCAGCGGACCGAGTGGCATTCCGCTGAGCAGGCGGGCCATTTGTTGCAGCTGCGGCAGCGCGGCGGCGCGAGCGTCGGCCGCGGTCTCAGCGACCGCAACATTGAGCGTCAAGAACGTGCGCGGTTCCTTCAGCAGGTCAGACGGCACAAAGTTGTCGCGGTAGAACCCCAAGATGCGCTCGGTTCCCTCGCCCGAAAAGTGGTGAGCGAACACGTAAGGCATGCCCTGCGCAGCGGCGAGGCGTGCCGAATATTCGCTCGATCCGAGCAACCAGAGCTCGGCGACCGATGCCGCCTTCGGCGTGGCGGTAAGCTCGTAAACTTGGCCGGACTGCAGCTGGAGAGCTGCACCCCCCGGATGCATGAGGCTGCGGATGTCAGCCACGTTGCGCGGGAAGGCATCGACATCGCTCGTCGTTCCTGTCATCCGCAAATATGACGTGATCACGGGGTCACTGCCAGGAGCGCGCCCGATGCCGAGGTCGATTCGGCCGGGGAAGGCAGCCTCAAGAATCGCGAATTGTTCTGCGACCACGAGCGGCGCGTGGTTGGGAAGCATTACTCCCCCAGAACCGATGCGGATACGTGTGGTTCGAGCGGCCAAAATGCCGATCAACACGGCGGGGTTAGTGGATGCCACCGCCTTCATATTGTGGTGCTCGGCAACCCAGTAGCGCGAAAACCCGAGTTCATCGGCACGCTGCGCAAGCGTTGTAGTCGCGGCAAGCGCGTCAGCTGATGTTTGGTTGCTGCGAACAGGAATCAGGTCGAGAACAGAAAGACGAAGTGGTGTAGTCATCACTACTATTCAACCGCTGAGCGGTCGGGATATTCCTGAGCGTCACACGTGCTGCACGCTCGGGCGCTGCTCCGACCGAATTGTCGTCGCCACGCTAGTAGAGAGCTCAGACTCAATAGCCTGCGCGAGTTCAATAGACTGGCCCGATGCACTCCGCTGAACCATCGTCGTCCATCCCGAGTGCTACACCCGCGCCGGCATCACCCCCACAACGATCATCCCGGCGCCGGCGCGTTTTGCTTGTTTTGCTGATCTCGTTTGCGTCGCTTATTGTGCTGGCGGCGATCGGCATTCTCGTGTGGGCTAATGTTGGCGTTATGCAGGCCGAGTCGGGCCCGCTGGCCAAGGTGCGCACGAATCCTGCGGTCTCCATCCACGAGACCCCTGACTCCTTCATTCTCTCCCCCGCTGACGGGGCCTCAGGCACGGGTCTGGTGTTCATTCCGGGCGCGAAAGTCAGCGCCGATGCCTACCTCTACAAACTTTCGGGAGTCGTCGTCAAGTCAGGGTTGACCGTTGTGGTGACCAAACCCATCCTCAATCTGGCGTTCTTCGATCAGCGACCCTTGACCACGTTCACGAACGCAGCACCGGATGTCGATACCTGGTTCGTTGGTGGCCATTCACTCGGTGGGGTGCGTGCCTGCCAGTACGCGGCCGAACCCGATGTAAGCGGGCTCATTCTCTTGGGCAGCTACTGCGCAAACGACCTCGCAGAGGTCGACACTCGCGCGTTGAGTTTGAGCGGCAGCGCCGACCTGCTCAGCACACCAGACAAGATCATGGATGCCGCACACCTGTTGCCGACAGCCACCACGTTCTTTCCGATCGAGGGCGCCAATCACGCGCGCTTTGGCGACTACGGCGTGCAGGCTGGCGACGGCGTCGCGAGTCTTGATAGCTCAATTGTGCGCGATGTAATTACTGCTGAGGTCGACAGTTTTATCCGCACGGGCTAGCGCAGCAACCCCGCTGCTAGGCGAGGACGGGAATTGTGCCTGTCGCCGCATAGCCAGCGGACTCTGGCAGCGGCTCGCCCAGAGACTCTGATGTGGCATGCGTTTCAGCAGTAACATCAGGCTGCTCATAGTGCCCGGGCTTCTCGTGGTGCCCGAGATGTACGTGGTGCGCCATCGTGATGATCGGGATAGATTCGGTGAGCGCAATCAGGCCATCGGAGATTGTGGCAATGGGGTCAGCATCCGTGCTGGAGAAGATGGGGAACGAGCGGCCCTCATCAGGGAGCCTGCGCCCGCGGCGGATTACTACGATTGTGGCCGCAGCAAGCGGGATCGCAACAACGCTCGGCGCGGCAACCCACATTGATGCGCTGAGCAGCCCGTAGGAGCCCCAGACCGAATAACCGAGCAGGAGCAACCACTGTGTTGTTTCAGAAATGCCGGCAAGACGCACGGCGTCGTTGCGGCTCTGCCAGGTGATTCGAGCTTGCGGAACCCACATCAAGAATGAGAATGCGGTGCCCACGAATCCGAGTGCGTTGATAGCGATATCGGTGATGCCCATACCGAGTGCTCGTTCTTTCTGACGGCCCAAGGAAGAACTCCTGATTGGGCACAAATTGCTGGGCATCCATGCGATGTCACGGCAATTGTAAGCATAAATTTCGCTGCGCGCCAGCACCCAATTCAGGCGATTTTCCGCCGGTCATTTGCATCGATAGAATCGAATGAAATTGGTCGTGAAAATTCCGCAGTGCTGGTCACACAGAGATCCACTTCCAGTCAGCTACTTCTGGCATGTCTTCGCCATGTTCTCGCGTGTACTGCTGAGCGTGCAGCCGGGTGTCTTGCATCTCTTGCCAGAATGCTGCGTGCCGCGACATGAGGCCAGGAACGCGCTCGAGTACGTCGATGACTAGGTGGTACCGGTCGAGGTCGTTCATCATCACCATGTCGAATGGCGTGGTGGTGGTGCCCTCGTCTTTATACCCGCGCACGTGAAGATTTGCGTGCCCCGCGCGCTTGTAGGTGAGGCGATGGATGAGCCACGGGTAGCCGTGATGCGCAAAGATCACTGGCTTGTCTGTCGTGAAGAGAGCGTCGTATTCGGCGTCACTGAGGCCGTGCGGATGTTCGGATTCACTGTGCAGGCGCATCAGGTCGATGACGTTGACGACTCGGACCCGCAGCTCGGGGATCCGCTCTCGCAAGATCTGCGCGGCGGCCAAGGTTTCTAGAGTCGGAACATCGCCGGCACAGGCGAGTACGACATCCGGTTCTTGGCCAACAACCTCGGTGCCTGCCCAGTCGAACAGTCCGATTCCCCGCGTACAGTGTTCGATCGCGTCGGGCATGTCGAGCCAGTTGTTTTCGGGGTGTTTGCCGGCAATGACGACATTGATTTTGTCGACTGAGCGGAGGCAGTGATCGTAGGTGGCAATGAGCGTGTTGGCGTCGCAGGGCAAATAGGCCCGCACGACATCAGGCTTCTTGTTCATGACAAGGTCAAGAAACCCCGGGTCCTGGTGAGAGGCGCCGTTGTGGTCTTGACGCCACACGTGCGAGCTCAGCAGGTAGTTGAGCGAAGACATGGGCCGACGCCACGGAATAGTCGTTGACCCTTCCAGCCACTTTGCGTGCTGGTTGAACATCGAATCGACGATATGGATGAACGCTTCATAGGAGTTGAACATGCCGTGTCGGCCTGTGAGCAAATAGCCTTCCAGCCAGCCCTGACACTGGTGCTCACTCAGCATCTCCATGACGCGACCCGCACGAGCAAGGTGATTGTCGGAGTCGATGGGGAGGAATCCGGCATCCCACTGCTTATCGGTCACATCGAATACGGCACTCAGACGATTGGATGCCGTGACGTCGGCACCAAAAATTCTGAAGTTGTCGGGGTTGTCGCGAACCACATCGCGCAACCACTCCCCGAGCGCGCCCGTTGCTGAGCTGGTAGTTTCGCCCGGGTTCGGAACGTCTACCGCGTAATCACGAAAGTCAGGCAGTCGCAGTGGTGAGCGCAGCAGTCCGCCATTGGTGACGGGGTTAGCGCTCATTCTGCGGTCTCCCTCGGGCGCGAGTGCTGTTGCAATCTCGCGCGGTGCACCACTCGCATCGAAGAGTTCTTCTGGGCGGTAGGAGGCCATCCAGTCATGAAGCTGCTGCACGTGCTCTTCGGTGTCTCGCACGCTAGCGAGCGGAACTTGGTGAGAACGCCAGTTGTTTTCGACGGGATGCCCGTCGACTACTTGAGGTCCAGTCCAGCCCTTGGGAGTGCGCAGAATCAGCATCGGCCAAGCCGGGCGCCCCTCAAGGGTTCCTGCTGCCGCTGCCGCCTTGATCTGCGCGATGTGATCGATGATGTCGTCGAGTGTTGCCGCCATGCGTTCATGTACGTCACGAGGATCCTCGCTGTCGAAGCCGCCCGACACGACGTATGGCGTGTGGCCGTAACCGCGCATGAGTTCGCACAGCTCTTGTTCGGGGATACGCGACAGCACTGTCGGGTTCGCAATCTTGTAGCCGTTCAGGTGCAAGATCGGCAGAACAACACCATCGCGTTCAGGGTCGATGAACTTGTTGGAGTGCCAGCTGGTGGCCAGCGGTCCGGTCTCTGCTTCACCATCCCCCACGACTGTCGCTACGAGAAGGTTGGGGTTGTCGAATGCTGCACCGTAGGCGTGCGAGAGCGCATAGCCCAGCTCACCGCCCTCATGAATCGATCCCGGCGTTTCTGGCGCTGCGTGACTGGGAATACCACCAGGGAACGAGAACTGCCTAAACAACTTGCGGATGCCATCGGTGCTTTTATCGATATCCCCATAGGTTTCGCTGTAGGTGCCATCTAGGTATGCGCTCGCGACTACGGCCGGCCCGCCGTGTCCTGGGCCGGCAACGAAAATGGTGTCGGTGTCGCGTTCGCGAATAATCCGATTGAGGTGCGCCCACACAAAGTTCAGGCCAGGCGCCGTGCCCCAGTGCCCGAGGAGCCGGGGTTTGGTGTGTTCGCGACGCAGAGGTTCTCGCAGCAGCGGATTATCAAGAAGGTAGATCTGACCAACTGCAAGATAGTTGGCCGCTCGCCACCACGCATCCAATTGATCGAGGGTATCGGACTGTACTTCGGCCGTTCGGGGGCGGCACCACGGTGCGCGCGGGGAAGAATTGGCAACAGTCACGAGGTTTCCTGTCTCTGATCGCGATGAATTGTGCTGGGGTGATCCGTGCATTGATGTCGCGCTCGTCAAGGAGCTTGTTCGCTCAGTGTATGAGTTTTTTTCCCATAGCCACTGAACACGGCAATTCAGCGGTATGCCGTGACCGCGCTAGCCCGGTGCGCGGGTTACGCTCAAGGTATGGGTTCGCGAAACACACGCAGTGAAGGCGTTTTAGCTTCCTGGAACGACGAACGCGGATTTGGATTCGTGACGATCGAAAGTGGCGACAAGATTTTCGCCCACATCTCGGCGTTCCCTTCGCGCGACGTTCGGCCCACACCTGGCGAGCGCATCAGTTTCGCTGAGGGCTACACCACCGATGGCAAAGTGCGCGCTCACAGCATCCGCTATCTTGATGCTCCCCAGGAAGTTCCTGCGGCTCGCCGCAGCAGGCCGCAGACCATGAGCTATGTGGTGTTGGTCGCTTTTGCTGCGGCGATTGTGTTGGCCACTGCCACCGGCATGTTTCCCTCGTGGGTTGCCGCGCTGTATCTCGTCGCCAGCATCGCCTGCTATGTGGCGTACGCCATCGATAAGTCTGCGGCCCAGAACGGCCAGTGGCGGGTGAGCGAGGGCGCCTTGCTCGGTATCGGGCTTCTGGGCGGATGGCCCGGAGCGATAGTCGCTCAGGAGCGATTGCGCCACAAGACCCTAAAAAGCAGCTTTCGTCAAGCATTCTGGGGCACGGTCGCGCTTAATGTGCTTGTGCTTGCAGTGATGGCAACACCTTTGCGGCACTACGTTTTCGACTTAGTGCGCCTCATGCTGTCGACTACTTCCGCCTAGATGAGTGAGTCCTATTAGGTGGATGCCGCGTGGGTGCTGTTAATCAGAGGCGGAGGGTGTTAAACCCTGCGTGTGAAGACAGATTTGAACACCCTCC